>NZ_JBEZKB010000022.1:84798-169398 GCF_040651475.1 Streptomyces sp. NPDC048442 | reverse complement strand
AACCACAGCATCCCCGCCGCGAGAGCGGTGGTGGGGACGGCTGCGGCGGCCCAGCCCCGCCCGGCGCCGCCTCCACGCTCAGGAAACCAAGACCGGGGCTCAGGCGCAGCCGAACCTGGCCGCCGCCCAGTCGGCGTGGTCGCCCGACTTGGACCCGTTGGTGTCGGTGACCTTCAGGCGCACGTGCCGCGCGCCGTCCAGCTTGACGTCCACCGGGACGGTCGCGGACGCGCCCGTCACCTTGGGCGAGGTCCAGAGCACCTTGCCGTCGGCCTCGACGGAGAAGGCCACTTCCCCGTAGCCGTTGATCTCGTCGTCGATGCCCGCGTCGGCGGTGAACACGGTGCACCGGCCGCCCGTGTAGACCTCGATGTCGGAGTCGGCGTGGGTGCCGATGCCCTTGTCGTACGTCTTCCCGGCGAGGGTGAGCTTCTTGCCGTCCGCCGCGCCGGACTCGCCGTTGCTGCGGTCGCGTTCGGGCGGGCCGTAGCCGTTGGCCGACTTCAGCCACACCATGTCGCTCGCCCAGGTGTCGGCCGTCGGCGGCGGGGGCATCACGGACACCCCGAAGCGCTGCACGGCGGTGCGGTCCTGGCCGGCCGCCCGGTAGCGGGCGGTGGCGGTGAGGGTGGTGTCCCCCGCCTTGGCGTCCTTCGCCGGGGTGACGGCGACCTCGACCCGGTGCGTCGTGCCCGCCGGGATCCGGCCGACGGCGACGGGGGTGACCTGCCAGCCCACCGGAACGTCCAGCGAGACGGCGACGCCGGTGGCGTCGTACTTGCCCGCCGTCACGTCGACGGCGACCTTGCCTGCGACGCCCGCGCCCAGCTCCTGCCCGGGGGCGGCGGAGAGTGCCGCAACGGCACCGGCGTCGGGGCCGCCCACCGCGCTCGTGCCCTCCAGCTCCAGCTCGAAGGCCCGGTCCGTGCGCAGCGGTGCGGTCTTGACCTTGACGACTCCGCCGCGGTCGTCCTGGTCGTACCACCAGCCCTGTACGGCCTTGTCGTACGCCGACCTGCTCTTCAGCTGCGGCAGTTCGCGTCCGCCGAGCTCCACCTCGTCCGGTGCGGAGTGGGTGTGGACGGTGAAGGCGTAGGGCCGCTTGGTCTGCTTGCCCCGGAAGTCGCCCTTGCTCGCACCGATCCGGATGCTGACGTCGCCCTTGCCGCGGCGCGGGGCCTCGACGTCGGCGCTCTGGGTGGCGTACTTCCCGCTCCGGTGCTGGCGGGTCACACCGTCGTCCTCATAGAGGGTGAAGGACGACTTGCCCTGCGGGTAGACGTCCCAGGCGAGCGGCGAGTCCGCGGTCCGGTCCGCGTACGAGCGGATGCCCGGCCACATCGGCACGCTGGCGCCCGCCTTCACGAACAACGGGAGGGTGTCGAGGGGAGCGCTGTAGTTGTCGACGGTCGTCGGCCCCTCATAGAGGCGGCCGCTCCAGTAGTCGACCCAGGTCCCCTTGGGGAGGTAGATCCCGTCACGCTTGCCGCTGTCCTGGTAGACGGGTGCGACGAGGAAGTCCTCGCCCGACATGAACTCGTACTTGGCGGCGTCGGTGCCCGCCTTCGGGTCGTCCGGGTACTCCAGCGCCAGCGGACGCACCATGCCCACACCGGACTTGGTGGCCTCGTGGGCGTACGAGTACTGGTAGGGCAGCAGCGACTCCTTCAGCTTGAGGTAGTCGCGGTTGATGGAGGTGTACGGCTCCCCGTAACGGAAGGGCTGCTTGTCGTTGGCGGCCCAGCCGTCCATCGTCATGGTCGTGCCGAGGAACATCTTCCACTGGAGGTCGCGGGTGTACGTCTTGGCGCTGCCGCCGAAGATGCCGTCGACGTCACCGGTGGTGTAGGCGAGTCCCGACATCGTCGAACCGGCGTAGGTCGGGATCTGCCAGCGGATGTACTCCCAGCTGCCCGACTGGTCGCCGGACCACTGCACGCCGCAGCGCTGGGCGCCGGCCCAGCTCTCCGGGGCCCAGGTGAACCCGCGGGCGTCGCTGTTGTCCTCGATCCCCTTGTAGGAGTCCTTGCAGCCGTCGAGGGCGAACTTGTAGCCGTCGCCGACCCAGGCGACGTCCAGTTTGGCGACGCGCTGTCCCGCCTTCACCTGGTCGGCCAGCTTGGCGATGCCGTCCTCGGTCCACAGGCCGAGCTGCATCTTGCGGTCCTGCAGCCCCTTTGCCGTCTCGGCGAGGTCCTCGTAGCCGCAGCCGTAGCCGTCGTTGACGAGCATCCACCCGTTGGGCATGTCGTTCTCGACGTATCCGTCGGCGACCTTGAGGGAGTCGGCGAGCGTGCGGCGCTCGCCGCGGTTGGCGTTGTGCAGGTAGCAGTCCGCGTCGCCGATCTCCATGCCGTAGATCGGCGGCAGGAAGGGCTTTCCGGTCAGTTTGGTGTACTGCCCGATGACGTCCTTCGCGGCGTCCTTGCCGTCCCCCGCGAAGTAGTACGCGTCGAAGCGCTGCTCCTTGGCTGCGGTGGTGACGGCGGGGCCTGCCGAGCCGAAGTCGTACGTGTTGGGGGCGTAGGTGTTCCGGTAGACGCCGTAGCCCGCGGTCGACAGGTAGAACGGCACGGAGTTGGGGTGGCCGCCGTCGTTCCAGTTGTAGTCGACGCCGACCTCGACCTTCTTGCCGCGGTGCGAGGTGTTGCCGCGGCCGTTCTGCATGCCGGCGCCGTAGAACTGCTCGTCGGTACGGGGCGCGAGGGTCTGCGTGGTCGCGTCCTTGCCGTCGGCGCCCTTGCCCCAGCCGATCCCCTTGGACTCGGCCCAGACCTGGGTGCCGTCGGCGCGGTGGAGCGCGAAGCGCAGCGGGCTCTTGTAGGCGCGCAGGGTGAGCTTGGAGGTGCTCAGCTCGTAGCGGTCGCCCTTGTCGCTCCAGCGGGTCCTCGGCGGCTTGTCGCCCTGCGGCAGGACGATGTCCTGGCCGGTCGGATCGGTGAACTTCCCGTCCGGCGCGAGCTCGATCCGGAACGTCTGCGCGGAGACGAAACTGACACGGGCCTCGGCGTTGCCCGCGTGGAGCTGGTACGAGGCGGCGGGCCCGGCCTCGAAACCGGTGAGGTCGCCGACGGTGGTGTCGGCGGGGACGGCATCGGCACTCTCGGCACCGGAGGCGGGCCCGGCGAACCCGACTGCGAGCCCGAGCAGGGCGGCAAGGGCCGCGGCTCTGAGGCGAGTTGGTGATCTCATCCCGCCGTCCTAGTGGATGCGGGGCACGGGAGACCATGGACTTACGCAGCCCACACGTGGACTTCCGCAGGCCGCGCGAGAACTTACGCTGCGCAGCTAGCCCCCTTGGGCAGCGGGGCCGCCCCCGGGGGCGGGACGGGTGGGCAAGGGGGCGGCCCCCACGCGGAGCCCGCCCCCTCACGACCGCCCCCTCGCCACTACCTAGAGCGCGACGCCCAGCAACGCGTCCACCGCCCGCGAGACCACGCCCGGAGCGCCCTCCTCAGCACCCCCGGCGGAAGCCTGAAGTTCCGCCCACCGGTCCACCGCCGCCAGCGCGGCAGGTGCGTCCAGGTCGTTCGCCAGAGCGAGACGCATCTCCTCGACGGCCTCGTCCGCCGACGGCCCGTCCGGCCGCGACACCGCCGCGCGCCAGCGGCCCAGCCGGGCCACCGCGTCCGCGAGGACCTGGTCGGTCCACTCCCAGTCGGAGCGGTAGTGGTGCGAAAGGAGCGCCAGCCGGATCGCCGCCGGATCGACACCCGCACGGCGCAGCGCGGAGACGAAGACCAGATTGCCCTTCGACTTCGACATCTTCTCGCCGTCGAGACCGACCATGCCCGCGTGCACGTACGCCTTCGCGAAGGGGTGCTCACCGGTCAGTGCCTGCGCGTGCGAGGCGCCCATCTCGTGGTGCGGGAAGGCGAGGTCGGAACCGCCGCCCTGCACGTCGAAGCCCATGCCCAGGTGCTCCAGGGCGATGGCCACGCACTCGATGTGCCAGCCGGGACGCCCGGCGCCCAGCGACGCGCCGTCCCAGCTGGGCTCGCCCTCGCGGGCCGCCATCCACAGCATCGGGTCGAGGGGGTTCTTCTTGCCGGGGCGCTCGGGGTCGCCGCCGCGTTCGGCGGACAGGATCCGCATCGCTTCCGCGTCGAGCCCGGAGACCTCGCCGAAGTGCGGGTCGGCCTCGACGGAGAAGTAGATGTCGCCTTCCAGCTCGTACGCGGCGCCCGAGTCCCGCAGCCGCTCGACGAGCGGCACGATGCCGGGAATGGCTTCGACGGCGCCCACGTACTGCTGCGGGGGCAGCATCCGCAGGGCGGTCATGTCCTCGCGGAAGAGGGCGGTCTCGCGCTCTGCGAGGCCGGTCCAGTCGATGCCGTCGCGGATCGCGCGCTCCAGGAGCGGGTCGTCGACGTCCGTGACGTTCTGGACGTAGTGGACCTGCCTCTTGGTGTCGAGCCACACGCGTTGTACGAGGTCGAACGCGTTGTAGGTCGCCGCGTGCCCCATGTGGGTCGCGTCGTACGGCGTGATGCCGCACACGTAGATACGGGCGACGGGACCGGGGTCGAGGGTGATCAACCCATTGGTCGCGGTGTCGTGGATCTGGAGGTCGCGGCCCTTGCCAGGCAGGGCGGGGACCTCAGAAGCGGGCCAGGCATGCATGCCACGAGCGTAACCGGATGCATGTTCCGTTTACGACCCGGTCCGAGATCTTGACCGAATACACCGTCTTGTGGAGCCCTCGCCGGAGCCCATATGTCAGGACAACCAGTCAACTGTGCGGCCGAGCGACGGGGCAACCGCGAGCCCTCCGCTCAGACCGGCGGCCACGGAATCGCCGGCCACTGCCCGCTCGGCGCCGGATGCACGCCCGCCGTGCGCAGGGCGGCCACCCTGGCCCGCAGCGCGTCCAGCTCCACCGCGGTGACGAGTTCGGCCAGTCGGGTGGCGAGCGGGGTCCCCTCGCGCAGGTCCGCGTCGAGCCGCTCCAGCACCTCGACGGCCTCGGCGGGCAGCGGCTCGCCTGCCCAGCCCCACAGCAGGGTGCGCAGCTTGCCGTCGGCGTGGAAGGTGACGCCGTGGTCGATGCCGTAGAGGCGGCCGTCGCCGGCGGGCAGCAGGTGGCCGCCCTTGCGGTCGCCGTTGTTGATCACCGCGTCGAGTACGGCGAGCCGCCGCAGCCGTGCGTCGTCGGCGTGCACGAGCAGCGCGGTGCGTCCCTCGGCGACCTCGGCCAGGACCACCGGTTTCCAGCCGTCGCCGGGTTCTTCATCCTCTATGAGGGCGAGGAGGGCGCCGCCCTCCGCTGCGTCCCCGTCGATCCACAGCTGGCACATGCCCTCGCCGTACGGGCCGTCCCGCAGCACCGTCGGCGGGATCAGGCCCCATCCCGTCGCCTCGGAGATCTCGTACGAGGCGACCTCGCGGCGTGCCAGATTGCCGTCGGGGAAGTCCCACAGGGGCTGCTCTCCTGCGACCGGTTTGTAGACGCAGCGGGCGCTCTCGCCCTCGTACGAGATCTCGCAGTAGAGCACCGCGTTGGAGGCTTCCCTGACCTGGCCGAGCACCTTGAGCTCGCCCTTGGCGAGGAGGGTCGGCACATCGACCGAAGGGGTCACAGCCCCCGCCGGTATCCGTTCTGGCGCGGGCATACGTGTCCCTCCGGGTCGAGCGGCAGGCTGCACAGCGGGCACGGCGGGCGGCCCGCGTTGACGACGTCCAGGGCCCGCTTGGCGAAGGCCCTGGCCTGGGCTCCGCTGAGCCGCACGCGCAGCATGGGCGGCCCGTTCTCCTCGTCCTGGAGCATCCGCTCCTCGGCCGCGGCGAGGTCTTCGTCGGTGTCGACGTCCAGCTCGACCAGGGCCTGCGCCTCGACGATCATGCGCTGGTCCTCACCGTCCCAGGCGAGCGCCATCGTGCCGACCCGGAACTCCTCCTCGACGGGGGCGTCCAGGGGGGCCGTGTCGTGCACGTCGGAGGGGGCGACGGCCGGAACGGGGGCGTTGCCGCCGGTGCGCCGCACGACCTCGTCGAGCAGTTCGTCGATGCGCTCGGCCAAGGCCTCGACCTGGGTCTTCTCCAGGGAAACGCTGGTGACGCGACCGGCCGCCGAAGCCTGGAGGAAGAAGGTACGGCGGCCAGGCAGCCCGACCGTACCGGCCACGAAACGCTCCGGCGGGTCGTAGAGGAACACCTGACGGGACACGTCCTGATCTCCATCGGTTCGGGGGTGGGGATTGATGCCACACGGCGCAACGGCTTACGGCGCGACCACCCTACTGTGCGCGTGGATCACGCTGCCCCGGCGCGCGGTGGTCACGGCGCACCCGCGCCGCCTCCCACGGCCGCGTCCCCGTCGTCCTTGCCGTCCGGGATCCCCTGCGGTGCGAGCCCCGACAGGTCGCCGGTGTCCCCGAGCCGTACGAGAAAGGGCCGCAGCCTGGTGTAGCGGATCACCGTCAGGGAACACGGATCGACGTGAATGCGCTGGAAGAGATCGAGATGCATGCCGAGGGCGTCCGCGACGAGGGACTTGATGATGTCGCCGTGCGAGCACATGACGTAGAGGGCGTCGGTGCCGTGCTCGGCGTCGATCGTCGCGTTCCAGTCGTGCACGGCGTCCACCGCGCGCGCCTGCATGGCGCGCATCGACTCGCCGCCGGGGAAGGCCGCGGCCGAGGCGTGCCGCTGCACGACCTCCATCAGCGGGTGGTCGGTGAGTTCGCCGAGCTTGCGCCCGGACCACTCGCCGTAGTCGCACTCGTTGATCCGCTCCTCGGTGTGCAGCGGCAGACCGGGGCGGGCGTCGAGCAGCGGTTGCAGGGTTTCCCGGCAGCGCTGCAGGGGGCTGCTCACCACCGCCTCAAGAGGCAGTCCCGCGAGCCGTCCCGGCAGCGCCGCGGCCTGCTGGGTGCCGCGTTCGTCGAGGGCGACGCCGGGTGTCCGGCCGGCGAGCAGCCCGGCGGTGTTGGCGGTGGAACGTCCGTGCCGTACGAGGATCAGCGTGGCCATGTCTCCCAGCCTAGGCTGCGGGGCACCCCCGGGTGCGTACGGCCCCGTGACCGGGGAGAATGCACGCCGTGATCGTCGACTGCGCCATCTACCGCGAGGGCCGCCGCACCGAGGGCCCGTCCGACCTCTCCGACGCGCTCGGGGAGGCGCGTTCCGCGCAGGACCGTTTCCTGTGGATCGGGCTGCACGAGCCGTCGGAGAAGGAGTTCGACCTGGTCACCTCCGAGTTCGGGCTGCATCCGCTGGCCGTGGAGGACTCGCTGTCGGCGCATCAGCGGCCGAAGCTGGAGGTGTACGAGGACTCCCTGTTCGCCGTGCTGAAGCCGGTCGTGTACGAGCCGGAGAGCGACACGGTGACCTCCGGCGAGCTGATGGTCTTCGTCGGTGACTCGTTCGTGGTGACCGTCCGGCACGGCGAGGGCGCGCCGCTGGCCGCCGTGCGCCAGCGGCTGGAGTCCGATCCGCAGTTGCTCGCGCACGGCCCGACGTCCGTGCTGTACGCGGTGTCCGACGCGGTCGTCGACCACTACATGGAGGTGGCGGCGGAGCTGGCGACCGACATGGAGGAACTGGAGTCGGAGGTGTTCTCGCCGCAGGGCGGCGACACCAAGGGCACCGCGGGCCGCATCTACACCTTCAAGCGGCAGGTGCTGGAGTTCCGCCGGGCGAGCGCGCCGCTGGCGCAGCCGATGCTGCGGCTGTCCAGCCCGGGGCTGCCGTTCGTGCACGACCACGCCCAGCCGTTCTTCCGGGACGTCAGCGATCACCTCACCCGTGCCAATGAGCAGGTGGAGGGCCTGGACCGGCTGCTCTCCGACATCCTGTCCGCGCACCTCGCGCAGATGGGCGTACGGCAGAACGACGACATGCGGAAGATCTCGGCGTGGGCGGCGATGGCTGCCGTGCCGACGATGGTCGCGGGGATCTACGGCATGAACTTCGAGCACATGCCGGAGCTGAAGTGGGGGTGGGCGTACTACGGGGTGCTGGTGTTCATGGCGTTGTGCGAGGTGGGCCTGTACCGGCTGTTCAAGCGGCGCGGCTGGCTCTGAGCCGTCCCGGCGCAGGCGCTCACGCCGTTTCCGCGACGGCGGGTCCGTCCAGCGCTCCTCGGCGCTCCGGCATCGTCAGCGTGACCATCTTCCGCCAGCCGCCGAGCCGTTCGTACAGGTACATCAGGCGGATGCCCGCGGCGAGCAGGGCGGCTTTGTACGCGGGCCAGCCCAGGATGCGGCCCATCCGCCCCATCACGGCGAGGCTGACGTCCCGGTACACGGCGATCTCCACACGCACGCACTCGTGCAGGGCGCGCTGGATGGCGCGGCCGTGTCCGAGGGCGGCGAGGCGGAGCAGTTCCTCGTGGCAGTAGGCGAGGTGGTTCTCCTCGTCGTGGCAGATCATCCGGATCGGGCGGCCGGCCTCGGGGTGGTCGCCGAAGTACGTGACGAGCATGTCCATCTGGTCGGCGGCGCGCTGCTCGGTGACCCGGCTGTGGGCGAGGTAGACGAGGATGTCCTCCTCGGTGAGGGTCTCATCGGCGCGCAGTTTGCTGTGCGCGAGGCCGATGCCGGCGCGCTCCAGGAGGAGTGTGTAGTCGAGCGCGAGCGGCACCTCGACCTCTTTGAGGTCGCGTTTGCGCAGCAGGGCCCGGAAGAGGCGGCCGTGTTTGTCCTCGTCGGCGCCGTGCCGGGTGATCTTCGGTGCGAGGTCACGCATGGTGTCCGGGACGAGGGCGGCGATCCGGCCGTTCTCCCAGCCGCCCTGGGCCTCGCCACTGGCGGCGACCGAGCAGAACAGCTGGAACGTCTCGTCGTTGTCGAGGATTTCCTGGAAGAGACTCCGAGCAGAGAGCATCACTGCCACCTCCGTGTGCCCTTCCGGGCGCCTGTCCGTACGCACTCAACTGCGCTCGATGAGTCGAGTGAAGTGCGGTACGGACCGGGAGGCAACAGGTACGACGGACAAGTCGCCCGCATGGCGGAGCGTGCAATCCCTCAACGGGGCGTAACCCTGCGGCGTCTCAGGCGTTGTTCTGCATGACGGCCGTGGCGGGGAAGACCCCCGAGCCCCCACCACGGCCGCAGACTTCAACTCCCCTCCCCCTCTTGAGGGTTAGGCCAGCCCGGCGCGCTCCAGCGCCTCGGTGCCCGCCCGCAGTGCGGTGATCCGCTCGCCGAGCGTGAACCCTGCGGGTGCCAGCGTCAGCGTGGTGACTCCGGCGGCGGCGTACGCCTGCATCCGCTCGGCGATCCGCTCGACCGGGCCGAGCAGCGTCGTCTGGTCGATGAGCTGGTGCGGGACGGCGGCGGCTGCGCCGTTCTTGTCGCCGGACAGGTACTTGTCCTGGATCTCGGCGGCTTCCTTCTCGTAACCCATGCGCTGGGCAAGGCTGTTGTAGAAGTTCTGCTTGCGGCTGCCCATGCCGCCGACGTACAGCGCGGTGTACGGGCGGAACATGTCGGCCAGTGCGTTGACGTCGTCGCCGACGGCGAGCGGCAGCGTCGGGCAGACGTCGAACCCGTCCATCGTCCGGCCGGCCTTCTCGCGGCCCGCCCGCAGCGGGGCGATCGCCGTCTCCTCAAGATGTTCGGCGGAGGGGAAGATGAGCAGTGCGCCGTCGGCGATCTCGCCGGTCTGCTCCAGGTTCTTGGGGCCGATGGCGGCAATGTAGAGCGGGATGGTCTCGCGCTCGGGGTGCACGGTCAGCTTGATGGGCTTGCCGGGGCCGTCGGGCAGCGGCAGCGTCCAGTGCTGTCCTTCGTACGAGAGCCGCTCGCGGGACATGGCCTTGCGGACGATCTCGACGTACTCACGGGTGCGGGCGAGCGGCTTGTCGAACTTCACGCCGTACCAGCCCTCGGACACCTGGGGGCCCGAGACGCCGAGGCCGAGCCGGAAGCGGCCGCCGGAGAGGGAGTCGAGGGTGGCGGCGGTCATCGCCGTCATGGCGGGCTGACGGGCCGGGATCTGCATGATCGCGGAGCCGATGTCGATGCGCTCGGTCTGGGCGGCCACCCAGGAGAGCACGGTGGGGGCGTCCGAGCCGTAGGCCTCCGCGGCCCAGCAGACCGAGTAGCCGAGCCGGTCCGCTTCCTTGGCGACGGCGAGGTTGTCGCCGTCCATGCCCGCTCCCCAGTAGCCGAGGTTGATCCCGAGCCGCATGCGTCGCTCCTCTTACTGATCAGTAACGTGCTGGTGCGGCGGAGCCTAGCGCGCATGGGGGGAATTCGTCAGCGGCGGGTTGTCCACAGGCCCCCTTCGAGTGGCGTTGCGGACCAGTAATCTCGCGGCCATGGAGCAGAGGCATCTCGGCCGCACGGGCCTGCGCGTATCCAGAATCGGGCTGGGCACCCTCACCTGGGGTCGGGACACCGGTGAGCACGACGCCGCCGATCTGTTGAAGGTCTTCTGGGAGGCGGGCGGCACACTCGTCGACACCGCCGACGTGTACGGGGACGGCGACGCCGAGTACGTACTCGGGCAGCTCGTGGAATCCCTTGTTCCGCGCCGTGACCTGGTGATCGCCACCAAGGCGGGCAGCGTGCCGGACCCGGACCGCCGCTTCGACTGCTCGCGCGGGCACCTGCTGGCCGCGCTCGACGCCTCGCTGAAGCGCCTCGGGACGGACTACGTCGACGTGTGGCAGGTGCACGCCTTCGATCCGGGCACCCCGCTCGACGAGACACTGCAGGCCCTCGACATCGCGGTGGCCAGCGGACGGGCCCGCTACGCCGGGGTCTCCAACTTCTGCGGCTGGCAGCTCGCGAAGGCCGCCACCTGGCAGCTGGCCGCGCCCGGCACCCGGACCCGGCTGGCCAGCACCCAGATGGAGTACTCGCTGCTCCAGCGGGGCGTGGAACGCGAGGTGCTGCCCGCCGCGCTGGACCTCGGGGTCGGGCTGCTGCCGTCCTCCCCGCTCGGCCGGGGTGTCCTGACGGGCAAGTACCGGCACAACACGCCGCCCGACTCGCGCGGCGCCTCCGACCATCTCTCCCCCTTCGTCGCCCCGTACCTGGACGACGCGGCGGGGCGCATCGTGGACGCGGTCGCGATCGCCGCCGACGGCCTGGCGACGACCACGCTCCAGGTGGCTCTCGCATGGGTGCGGGACCGGCCGGGAGTGGTCGCGCCGATCGTGGGGGCGCGCAACGCGCAGCAGCTCGCGGCGGCATTGTCAGTGGAGGCGCTTAGTCTTCCTGACGAGATCCGCCGAGCGCTGGACGACGTGTCCGCGCCCCTGCACCGCTATCCCGACCAGGACTGGAGCACGCTGTGACCGCGCACCCCCGGGGGGAGACCCCCGTCCCCCCGGCCGACCCCGAGACCGCCGCCACGGCGGCCGGGACACCGGACGACGACACAGCCGCCGCGCAACCGGACGCGCAGGCCGCACAGCACGACACCGGGACGGTGGAGACCATGACGGACCCGCAGGACGAAGCAGTGGAGACGACTGAAGCGGCTGAAGCGGCTGAGGCGACTGACGCGGCTGAAGCGACCGGCGCGGCCGAACCTGCGGACGGCGAAGCAGAGGCCACGACGGAGGCCGCGACAGAGGCCGACTCTGCGGAAACCACTCCGGCCGTCCCCCCACTCTCCGAGGCCGAGGCCGAGTTGGCCGCCCAGCGGGAGTTCCGGGCGAAGATCGAGCAGCGCAAGGCCGAGAAGGCCGCCATTTCCGCCGGGTCCAAGCTGAGCGGTCCGGCCGCCGACCTGATGGCTGCCGTACGAGCCGTGGAGGGCGGCGCGAAGCCGCCGGCCGCGTTCGCAGCGGCGCCCGCGCCCGCGCCGTCGCATGCCGAGGCCGCGCCGGTCGCCGCCCCCGCTCAGGCCTCCCCCTCCGCCGTACCGTCACAGGCCGTTGCCGCGACGCCCGCACCCACCGCGGGAGCCGCCGTCGCACCGGAGGCCGTGGCGGACATCCGGAGTGTGCTGACCGCCGGGGGCGCCCCCGAGTCGCTTGCCCCCGAGGTCGCCGGGGCGCTCGGCGACCGGGCCGCGCAGGCGCTTCGCGAGGACCCCTGGCTGCTGCTGTCCGTCCCCGGGACGACTCCGGAGCAGGCCGACGGGTTCGCCCGCGCACTGCTCGGCGCCCAGTGCGGTCCCGCCGACGGACGGCGGGCCTCCGCGCTCGTCAACTGGCTGCTGGAGCGGGCCGCACTGAAGGGGCACACGGCCGTCGCGACGGAGCAGATCTGCAAGGCGCTCGCCGGGTTCGCGGTCCCGGACCCCGCCGAGGCGGTGGCGCACGCGGTCGCCGAGGGCGTCGCGCTGGCCCTCCAGGACGGGACCGGGGCCGAGGACGCCCCGGAAGCCGCGGAGGACGACGAGGACGGGGTCGAGGGCGAGGAAGCAGAACTGGTCGAGCCCGCCCCCGTCCTGCTCGGCCTCGACCGGTACGCGATGGCCGAGGAGAGCCTCGCCGAGGGTCTCGCCCGGCTGGTGAACTCCCCCGTGGAGGACGCCGGAGAGTGGGAGCAGCTCCCCGGTTCCGCCGGTGACCTGGTACGCGCGGTGGCGGGCCACGGACTGGTCGCCCACACCGGCGGCGAGGCGTCCCGCGCCGAGCCCGCCGCCCTGCTGGCCGCCGCCCACCGGCTCGGCCTGCGGGCGTACGCGGCCACGCACAGCGCGGACGGCCGCGACCGGGTGGCCGCGGTGCTGCGGGCCCGCGGCAGCGCAGCGGAATCCGAAGATGCAGCGGAATCCGAAGATTCGGACGCCACCTGGGCCGTCACCCTCGCCGGTCTGCTGTCCGGCGCCGAGGGACCCGGCCGGGACGCCGACGGCGCCCTCGACCTCGATCTGCTGGTCGTGTTCGACGCGCCCCAGCTGGACGTGGAGACCGGTGCGGTGCTCGTCGAGGCGCTGCCGGACGGGGCCCGGCTGGTGCTCGGCGGCGACCCCGGCGTGCTGCCGTCGGCCGGTGCCGGGCAGGTCTTCGTGGATGTGCTGAGCTCCCGGGCCTGCCCGCAGATCGCTTCCCGCACCCCCGACCCCGGCCCCATCGGCGAGCTGGTGTCCGGCATCGGCATCGGCGAGCTGAACCAGGTGGAGGCGCCCGGCAAGGAGGTCGTCATCGTGCCGGTGCGCGACGCGGGCGAGGCCGTGCACCGTACGGTCCAGCTCGTCGCGGACTCGGTGCCCCGGGCCATCGGCGTACCGCCCGAGCACACCCAGGTGATCACCCCGGGCCACGGCGGCTCGGCCGGCACCCGGGCTCTGAACGCGGCGCTCAAGCAGCGCCTCAACCCCGGCCCCGGCCGGTTCGGCGGCTTCGACTCCGGCGACCGGATCGCGTACGTCCCGGTGCCCGGCCGGACCGTGCCGGGCACGGTGCGGGGGGCCGACGCGGACGGGCTCCACCTGGACTGCGCCGGTACACCCGTCGTCGTACCGAAGGAGCGGGTCGAGGCGTCCGTACGGCACGCGTGGGCGCTGACCGCGCACCAGGCGGCCGGGATGCGCTGGCCCGCGGTGGTCGTGGTGCTGCCGGGCGACGCGGCGCAGGCCCTGAGCCGGCCGTGGGTGTACACCGCGTTCGGCCGGGGCGAGCGGCACCTGTCCGTGGTGCACGGCGTGGACCAGGCGCTGCCGCGTGCGGTGGCGGAGGTCGTGGCCCAGCCGCGTACGACCAGGCTGGCGGAGCTGTTGCGCCCGGCGCCGGTCGAGGCCCTGGCGTAGCGGAGCAGGACGGCGGACGGCGGAGGGGGTGCGGGCATCGATCGCCCGCACCCCCTCCGCCGTACCGCGGCTCGCTAGGCCTCTTCGAGGTCGTCCATCTCGTCGTCGTCGAAGACCGAGCTGACGTCGAAGCGGCACACGACGTCCCGCTGGTCGGCGCTGTCGAAGGGCGAGTTGAGCCACTCCCCCGGTTCCGGCAGTTCCTCCACCGCGGCCACCCACAGGGTGGAGTCGCCCTCCTCCAGGCCGAACTCCTTGTGCCGGGAGGCGATTTCGTCCGGCTCGTACTCGCCGAAGAGAACCCCCAGCGCGGCCTGCACGCTGCTGCCGACGACTGCGCCGGAGGCGGGCAGCTCGTGGGGTGCGGAGTCCGGGTCGAGGTCGGCGAGGCGCTGTGCCTGGGCGAGGAGGCGCTGTGGCTGGGCGACGGAGTAGTCGCGGCGGATCAGCACACTGAGTGCGTCGACCGGCCCCTTGTGGGCGGGTACGGCGTCCTCGGGGCTGGGGATCTCGAAGGGGGTGACCTCGTCGTACCGCTCGTAGAGCAGTTCGTCGTAGTCCTCCGCGGCCGCGGCCAGTTCGTTGAAGGCGTCGTAGACGGCGGGGTCGTCGTCTCCGGAACGGCGCTCGACCGCCTCAAGGTGGCGGTCCAGCGCGGCTTTTACCGCCTCGGCGGCGGCGCGTACCTCGGCAGCGGTGGTGGGCTGAGCGGCATCAGACATAGTGCAGACGCTATCCGTAGACGACCTCTGCCCGCACAATAGATGCGATGCCGGAATACGAATTTGTCGACGTGTACGTCCCGCGCGGGGTCTCCCGCAAGGAAGCGACCCGTCTGCTGACCGACCACGCCGAATACGGACACTGGGAGCTGGACCGACTGAGTCTGCGCCGCGACGGAAGCCGCCGGGTGCGGTTGCGCAGGCGGATCATCCGCCAGGTGCGCGCCACTTGGTGAGCCCACCGGACCACAGGTGAGCCACCTGTCACCACGCACGGAGCGGGCCCCGCGACCACGGGACCCGCTCCGCGTCCAGCTGTGTACGGAGCGGACGTGACGCCGCCGGGTACAGGGGTGTTACGCCGCCGAGCGTGCCCGGCGGTAGAGCACCGCGCCCGCGAGGAGCAGTCCGGCGCCCACCGGGATCGCCGTACCGAGCATGCCGGAGGCACCGGTCGACGCCAGCGACTCGGTGGCCGCGGGCTGGGTGACGGTCTGCGTCTGCGGCGTGTTCGGGATCGCCCGGACGGGCTTGCCCGGCTTGCCGTGGGTGGGCGGCTCGTCCGGCGTGGGCGGCTCGTCCGGGGTCGGCGGCTCGTCCGGGGTGACGGGGGTGGCCGGGGTGGCGGGGGTGACCGGGCCGGACTCGTTGGCGCAGTCGTTGCCGAAGGTCGGGTTGAGGAGCCCGATGACGCTGACGCCGTTGCCGCAGGCGTTCACCGGGACGTGCACCGGCACCTGGACGTTGTTGCCGGAGCCGACACCCGGCGAGTTGCTCGTGTCGCCGTGGGCGGACGCGCCGCCACCGGTGTGGGTGCCGGTGCCCGTCCCCGAGTGGCCGGAGTGACCCGAGTGCCCGGAGTGACCGGAGTGCCCCGAGTGGCCGGAAGCGGCCGAGCCGGACTTGTTGGCGCAGTCGTTGCCGAAGGTCGGGTTGAGAGCCCCGACGACGTTGACGGTGTTGCCACACGCGTTGACCGGGACGTGCACTGGAACCTGCACCGAGTTGCCGGACAGTACGCCCGGTGAGTTCGACGCGGTCCCGTTGGCACCCGAGTCGGCGTGCGCAGCGCCGCCGCTCAGAGCGAGCACGCCACCGGCGGCCGCGACGGTGATCAGACCTTTTTTGGTGACCTGACGCATTGGATCGTTTCCTTGCCTCTGCCTACCGAAATGCCCGCGGACTTCCATGTCCGCGGGCCGATATCCCAAACGGCCCCGGAGTGCATGGCGCGCACTCCGGGGCCGCCCGGGAATTTCAGACCCTCAGGGGGTCATACACACAACGTCACTTGTTGATGCAGGTGTTGCCGAAGGCGGGGTTCAGCAGACCGATCACGTTGACCGTGTTGCCGCACACGTTCACCGGCACGTGGATCGGGGCCTGGACGACGTTGCCCGAAAGGACGCCGGGGGAGTTCAGCGCAGCGCCCTGGGCACCCGAGTCCGCGACAGCCATGCCCGCGCCCGCGAGAACGAGGCCACCCGTAGCAGCCGCAGCAGCGACGATCTTCTTGATCATTGTTGTTCCTCCTAGTTGAAAGGTGCGATCCCAGCCGCGGACCGCATCACCTGTAACGAAGAGAAACCCGTGGGGCTACGACCCCGTCCCTCCATTCACTCTTTTCATTCAAGTAGCACGTGCGGGCGATTAACTGGGCAAGACGTTTCCTCAGCCGTCGCCACGGGCATCAGCAGTGGTCGATGAACCGGTCCAGCACCCGGGCGCCGAACTTGAGCCCGTCGACCGGCACTCGCTCGTCCACCCCGTGGAACATGCCCGCGAAGTCCAGCTCCGGGGGCAGCTGGAGCGGCGCGAAGCCGAAGCAGCGGATGCCGAGGTCGTCGAAGTGCTTGGCGTCGGTGCCGCCCGAGAGCATGTACGGGATGGCGCGGGCGATCGGGTCCTCGGCGCGCAGCGCGGTCTGCATCGCGTCCACGAGGTGGCCGTCGAAGTCGGTCTCCAGCGCCTTGTCACGGTGCGAGCGGGCCTCGTCGACCTTCACCCGGGGGCCGAGGATGCGGGCGAGGTCGGCGTGGAACTCCTCCTCGTGGCCCGGCAGGAAGCGGCCGTCGACGTGGGCGCTGGCCTGGCCGGGGATGACGTTCACCTTGTAGCCGGCGTCGAGCATGGTGGGGGCCGCGGAGTTGCGCAGGGTGGCGCCGACCATTTTGGCGATGCCGCCGAGCTTGGCGAGGGTCTCGTCCATGTTCTCCGGGTCGAGCTCGGTGCCGAGCGCGTCGGAGAGCTCGTCGAGGAAGGACCGCACGGTCTTGGTGACCCGCACCGGCCACTCGTACCGGCCGAGCCGCCCCACCGCCTCGCAGAGCTCGGTGATGGCGTTGTCCTTGTTGGTCATCGAACCGTGGCCGGCGGTGCCGTCCACGGTGAGCCGCATCCAGTGCATGCCCTTCTGGGCGGTCTCCACCAGGTACAGGCGCAGGTTCTCGTTCACGGTGAACGAGAAGCCGCCGACCTCGCCGATGGCCTCGGTGACGCCCTCGAAGAGGTCCGGGTGGTTGTCGACGAGGTGCCGCGCCCCGTACGTACCGCCCGCCTCCTCGTCGGCGAGGAAGGCCAGCACGATGTCGCGCGGGGGCTTGCGGCCGGTGCGCAGGCGGTCGCGCACCACCGCGAGGGTCATCGCGTCCATGTCCTTCATGTCGACCGCGCCGCGGCCCCACACGCAGCCGTCGGCGATCTCGCCGGAGAACGGGTCGTGCGTCCAGTCCTCCGCGTTGGCCGGGACGACGTCGGTGTGGCCGTGGATGAGGAGCGCGGGCCGCGACGGGTCCTCGCCCTCGATGCGGGCCACGGTCGAGGCGCGCCCCGGGTGGGACTCGAAGATCTTCGGTTCGAGGCCGACCTCGGCGAGCTTCTCCGCGACGTACTCGGCGGCCTTGCGCTCCCCCGGCCCGGAGTGGTCGCCGTAGTTGCTGGTGTCGATGCGGATGAGATCCCGGCAGAGGTCGACGACCTCGTCCTCGCCGCTCACTGTCCGGGTCGTGTTCGACTCGCTCACGCTGCTTCCTCCCACTGCGTTGCTGGTGGTCCCCCTCATCCTCCCGCTCCCGGCTCCGCCACCCAAGGGGGGCCCACCCGTGCAATGTGCCGTTCATGCAGGTGGGAGGGGACTTGGAGGGTGGTGATCGAGCACCCGAAACCCCTGGTATTGTTTTCCACGTCGGAACGGGACAGCACAAAACAGCCCCGAACGACAGACACCTTGTCCGGGTGGCGGAATGGCAGACGCGCTAGCTTGAGGTGCTAGTGCCCTTTATCGGGCGTGGGGGTTCAAGTCCCCCCTCGGACACCAGAGAGAAGACCCCAGTTCATCTGGGGTCTTTTTGCATGTCCATGGTCATTCTCGCGGGCCGATACCCTGGCCGAATGATGGAGAACCTCCCCCCTTGCCCCGAATGTTCCTGCGAGTACACCTACGAGATGGACGTCCTCGTGGTGTGCCCGGAGTGCGGGCACGAGTGGGTGCCCCGGGAAGGGGCGGCCGGTGACGGTGACGCGGGGCCGGCTGCCGTGCGGGACTCCGTGGGGAACGTGCTGGCCGACGGGGACAGTGTGACGGTGGTGAAGGCGCTCAAGGTGAAGGGCAGTCCTTCGGGGATCAAGGCGGGTACCAAGGTGCGGGGCATCCGGCTGATCGAGCCGGTCGACGGGCACGACATCGACTGCAAGGTGGACGGCTTCGGGGCGATGCGTCTCAAGTCGAGCCTGGTGAAGAAGGTCTGAGGCGCAGTGAGTACGAGGGGGCCGGTCCGGGTGCGGACCGGCCCCCTCGCGTTCGTAGTGCCGTCAGTGGCCTCGGACCGGCCCCCTCGCGTTCGTACGTGCCGTCAGTGGCCGCGGGCGATCCACTCGGCGAGGTGCGGGGCTTCCGCGGCGATGGTGGTGGGCTCGCCGTGGCCGGTGCGTACGGACGTCTCCGGGGGGAGCGTCAGCAGGCGGTCGCGGATCGAGTCGACGATCGTCGGGAAGTGGGAGAAGGAGCGTCCGGTCGCACCCGGGCCGCCCTGGAAGAGGGTGTCTCCGGTGAAGACCGTGGCCAGGGGCTCGCAGTAGAGGGAAACCGCGCCCGGGGCGTGGCCCGGGGTGTGCAGGACCTTCAGGGTGGTACCCGCGACGGTGAGTTCCTGGCCGTCGGTGAGGGTGCCGTCCGGGGCGCGGTCGGGGTGGGTCTGCTTCCAGAGGGGCAGGTCGTCCTCGTGGAGCAGGATCGGGGCGCCGGTGGCTTCGGCGAGGGCCGGGGCCGCGTCGATGTGGTCGTTGTGGGCGTGGGTGCAGACGATGGCGCGCAGGGTGCGGCCGTGGAGGGCGGCGAGGATCGCCTGCGCGTCGTGGGCGGCGTCGATGACGATCGCTTCGGTGTCGTCGCCGACGATCCACACGTTGTTGTCGACGTCCCAGGTGCCGCCGTCCAGGGAGAACGTCCCGGAGGTGGTCAGGTGGTCGATGCGGGCGGGGCTCATGAGAACTCCACCACCGAGCGCAGGACGTCTCCCTCGTGCATGCGCGCGAAGGCCTTCTCGATGTCGCCGAGGCCGATGGTCTCCGTGACGAAGGCGGCGAGGTCGATGCGGCCCTGCTGGTGCAGGTCGATCAGCACGGGGAAGTCGCGGGAGGGCAGGCAGTCGCCGTACCAGGACGACTTGAGTGCGCCGCCGCGGCCGAAGACGTCGATGAGGGGCAGTTCGAGCGTCATGTCCGGGGTGGGGACGCCGACCAGAACGACGGTGCCGGCCAGATCGCGGGCGTAGAAGGCCTGCTTGTACGTCTCGGGGCGGCCGACCGCCTCGATGACGACGTCGGCGCCGTTGCCGCCGGTGAGGGCGCGGATGGCCTCGACGGGGTCGCCGGAGCGGGAGTTGACCGTGTGGGTGGCGCCCATGGTCTTGGCGGTTTCGAGCTTGCGGTCGTCGATGTCGACGGCGATGATCTTCGCCGCTCCGGCGAGACGGGCGCCGACGATCGCGGCGTCGCCCACTCCCCCGCAGCCGATGACGGCGACCGAGTCGCCGCGGCCGACCTGCCCGGTGTTGATCGCGGCGCCGATGCCTGCCATGACGCCGCAGCCGAGGAGGCCCGCGACGGCCGGGGAGACCGACGGGTCGACCTTGGTGCACTGGCCGGCCGCGACGAGGGTCTTCTCGGCGAAGGCGCCGATGCCCAGGGCCGGGGAGAGCTCGGTGCCGTCGAGCAGGGTCATCTTCTGCTTGGCGTTGTGGGTGTCGAAGCAGTACTGCGGGCGGCCGCGCAGACAGGCCCGGCACTGGCCGCAGACCGCACGCCAGTTGAGGACGACGAAGTCGCCGGGTGTGACGTCCGTAACGCCTTCGCCGACGGACTCGACGATGCCCGCCGCCTCGTGGCCGAGGAGGAAGGGGAAGTCGTCGTTGATGCCGCCCTGCTTGTAGTGCAGGTCCGTGTGGCAGACGCCACAGGCCTGGATCTTCACCACGGCCTCGCCGGGCCCCGGGTCCGGGACGACGATCGTCTCCACCCGTACCGGCTCGTTCTTCCCGGGGGCGATCACGCCGCGCACCTGCTGTGCCATCTGGGGTCCTTCCTGACCTGGAGAGGTGTCTGACCTCGCAATATGTCCGACCATACGCCGGTCGGCCGCCTCCCAGGGGGGAGACGGCCGACCGGGGTGTACGGGGGTGCGGGTCAGTCCCGCGCCTGCTGGGCGGGGAGGGTCTGGGCCCGCTCCGCAGCGAGGGCGTTCACCCGGCCGCGTACGAGGTACCAGCCGCCGACGAGCATCGCGGCGATCACGGGGAGGCAGTACACGGTCTTCCGGCCGTCTCCGCCGCCGTACCACATCAGGAACACCACGGCCGCGAGGAAGACGAGCGTGACGATCTGCGTGTACGGGGCCCAGGGCAGCTTGTAGGAGGGCCGGCTGAGCAGACCCTGCTGGGAGCGGCGGTAGAACAGCAGCGAGCAGATCATGATCATTGCCCAGGTGCCGAGGATGCCGATCGAGGCCACGTTGATGACGATCTCGAAGGCGTCGTCGGGTACGAAGAAGTTGAGGCCCACGCCGAGGACGCCGAAGCCGGCGGTGAGCAGGATGCCGCCGTAGGGGACCTGGCCCTTGTTCATCAGACCGGTGAACTTGGGGGCAGAGCCCGCCATGGACATCGAGCGCAGGATGCGGCCGGTGGAGTACAGGCCCGAGTTCAGGCTGGAGAGGGCGGCGGTGAGCACGACCAGGTTCATGATGCCCGCCGCGCCGGGGATGCCGATCTTGTCCATGACGGTGACGAACGGGCTCTGCTCCGCGCTGTAGGCCGTGTACGGCAGCAGCAGTGCGAGCAGAACGACCGAGCCGACGTAGAAGATACCGACCCGCCACATGATCGAGTTGATCGCCTTGGGCAGGATCTTCTCGGGGTTCTCGGTCTCGCCCGCGGCGACGCCGCACAGCTCCACCGAGGCGTACGCGAAGACGACACCCTGGACGACGAGCAGCATCGGCAGCATGCCCAGCGGGAAGATGCCGTTGTTGTCACTGATCGTGGAAAAGCCAGGGACGTGGCCGTCGACCGGGGTCTGGGTGACCACCAGGTAGATGCTGATCGCCATGAAGATCACCAGGGCGGCGACCTTGATGATCGCGAACCAGAACTCCATCTCGCCGAAGTACTTCACCGAGATCAGGTTCCCGGCGAGGACCACGGCCAGGGCTATCAGGGCGAGAACGCCTTGCGGTATGTCGCTGAAGGCGGACCAGAACTGAGCGAAGACGGCGGCAGCCGTGATGTCCGCCATGGCGGTGGTGGACCAGTTCAGGAAGTACAGCCAGCCCGCCGCGAAGGCGCCCTTCTCGCCCATGAACTCACGGGCGTAGCTGACGAACGCGCCGGAGGACGGCCGGTAGAGGACCAGCTCGCCGAGTGCGCGCACGACGAAGAACGCGAAGACGCCGCAGACCGCGTATGCGATCGCCAGGGAGGGGCCGGCGCCCGCCAGCCTTCCGCCCGCGCCCAGGAACAGGCCGGTGCCGATGGCGCCGCCGATGGCGATCATGTTGATGTGGCGGGACTTGAGGTCCTTGCTGTAACCCTCGTCACCCGGGTCGACGTGGGGGGACGTCGACGGGGCGGACAGCGGGGCAGAAGAGACTTCCGCAGTGCTGGTGCGGTCACTCATGTATCGCTTCGCCTTCGTGTGGGGGATGTGCGGTTCCGGGGCGCACGATCGAATTGAGGGCGGTCTCGACGAGTTCGAGGTGGGCGGCCATGGCGTGCACGGCTGCCCCCTCGGACCCCTCGACGATCGCTTCGACCAGGGCCCGGTGCTCGGCGTCCGACTGGCGTCGTCGGTCTCCGAGTTGGTTCAGGAAGCTGGACTGCCGCGCGAGGGCGTCCCGTATCTCTTCGATGATCTTCTGGAAGACGGGGTTGCCCGATGCCTGGGCGACGGTGAGGTGGAACAGCGTGTCCAGAGCCACCCAGGCGGTGGGGTCCGTCTCGCGCTCCATGCTCGCGATCAGCGTGAGGAGCTGATCGATGTCGTCCCGGGTGCGGCGAGTGGCAGCGTACCCCGCCACGGGGATCTCCACGTGCCGCCGTACTTCCAGCAGGTCGCGGGCCGAGTAGGAACCGAAGACCGGGTTGCGGGTCGGGCCGGAGGATTCGACGTACGTGCCCTTGCCGGCCCGCGACACGGTCAGGCCGAGGGCCTGGAGGGTGCGCAGGGCCTCGCGGACCACGGACCGGCTGACGGCGAAGTGCCGTCCGAGCTGTGCCTCGGTGGGGAGCTTGTCGCCCACGGCCAGTTCGCCGGTCTCGATGGCACCGCGGAGGTGCGTGAGGACGACGTCGGTCGCGCTCACACGTCTCGGTGTCCGGCTGTCTGACAAGGCCATGCGGAGAATGCTCGGGCGTGGTTACCGGTGCGTCAAGAGTGATCGGAGAGGAAGTGGCGGGCTGATGAATTTCTCACACGTGGTAATGATGACGAGCATCGCGGGTACCGGGAAATCCGCAATTGGGGCATTACTGGCGTAAAAGGGTGGGGCCGCGTGCGCAGAGGGTGATGACTTCCAGGGGCTTGGTCGGGGTGGCCGACTGTCGGGGTCAGGGGTGCCAGTGGGGGTGTTCGGCCTCGGCCCAGGTGCGGTCGACTTCGCCGGTGCGCATGCCGCGGCGGGACTCCGGGTGGGTCAGGGCCATCCAGAGGTGGCCGGCGATGACGACGCCCATGGCCAGGGCGAGCCAGTCGTGGACGAAGGTGGCGCTCGTGCGCCAGGTCAGCGGGGTCAGGTGGGTGAGCCACATCAGCAGACCGGTGCCGAGCATGACGAGCGCCGCGCCCGCGATCCAGCCGGCGTACAGCTTCTGGCCCGCGTTGAACTTCCCTGCGGGGCGGTGGAATGTGCGCCGGCGGGCGGCCCTCAGCCATTCCTTGTCGTACGAGGTGAAGCGGCCGAGCAGCGAGAGGTCGGCGCGGAAGGCCCGGGAGACCAGGCCCAGGACGTACGGGGCGGGGAGGAGGACGCCCGTCCAGATGTGGACGGTGACCACCAGGTGGCGGCGGCCCACCAGCTCGGCGAGGGACGGCAGGTAGAGGCAGGCCGCGGTGGCGATGCAGGTGAGCATCAGGATCGCGGTCGTACGGTGCACCAGGCGCGCGGTGCGCGTGAACCTCCTTACCCGGGAGGGGAGTTCAGACGGTGGGGGTGTCGGAGCGGCCGTTGGACCTGCCGACCCAGGCGTCGACGTCATAACCCAGTTCCTCCCAGTAGCCGGGCTGGACCCGGTCGGTGACGGTGATGCCGGAGAGCCATTTCGCCGACTTGTAGAAGTACATGGGCGCGACGTAGAGGCGGACCGGGCCGCCGTGCGCGTGGGGGACGTCCTTGTCCTGCATCTTCAGGGCGGCCAACACGTCCTTGCGGCCCGCCTGTTGGAGGGTGAGGCTCTCGCTGTACGTGCCGTCGAAGCAGGTGAGGCGGATCGCCCTGGCGGACGGCCGCACACCGGCCAGCGCGAGGAGGTGCGAGAGCTGCACGCCCTCGAACGGGGTCTGCGGGACCCGCCAGCCGGTGACGCACTGGACGTCGCGGACCAGCCGGGTCTGGGGCATCGACCGGAGCTGCGCCAGCGTGTACGTGGCGGGACGGTCCACCAGACCGTCGACGGTGAGGCGGTAGGTCTGCTCGGTCTTCTTCGGGGTGGAGGCGGCCACCGAGTAGTAGCGGAAGCCGCTGCTGTTGGGGAGGAGCCCGGTCACTCCGGTGGGGTCCTTGCCCGCGGCGGCCCCGAGGAAGGAGTCGATGCCGTTCTGGACGTACGGGGCCGCGGCCATGCCTGCCGCGCCGAGGCCGAGCATGCCGAGGACGAGGCGGCGGCCGATCGGGGCACCGCGGGGGGTGGGGTCGTGGGGTGCCGGGTCACTGGGCGCGGAGGCCTGCGGCTCGGGGTCGCCCGGTGCGGGATCGCCCGGCGCAGAGGCCTGCGGCGCGGGGTCGTTCGGCCGTGCCGGTTCGTCCGGGGGTGGGGCTTGAGGGGTCACACCCATGATTCGAGCACTCGCGGCCGCCGGGGGCCAGGGGCCGCGAGTACTCGTCAGCGTTTCGTCAGATTTGGGCGGCGGCGGATCAGCCGCGTGCCGCCTGCGACTCCGTCGCCGCCTTGTCGAGCTGGAACGCCTCGTTGCCGAGGCCGATCCGGGCGTGCACCTCCGGCTTCTTCGCCTTGAGCACCACGCCGTACACCAGTCCGCCGACCGCGGAGACGCCGATGATGCCGGGCAGGATCCAGCTCAGCGCGGAGCCGGACTCGGCGCCGACCAGGATGCCGAAGTCCTTGACGGTGTAGACGGCGATGCCCAGCAGTGCGAGTCCGGCGAGGCCGGAGCAGAGCAGCCGCCACTTCTGGGCCGCGCCCGCTCCGCGCCGTACGAAGAAGGCGATCACGGCGAACGAGGCCACGGCCATCAGCAGGATGACGCCGAGCGCACCGACGTTGCCCATCCAGGTGAAGAGGTGCAGGACCGGGGTGGTCGGGTCGTCGATCGGCTTGTCGTCGGTGAGCGCGAAGGCCAGCACGACGAGCAGGGAGACGACCGACTGGAGGACGGAACCGGTGGCGGGGGCGCCGCTCGCCTTGCTCGTACGGCCGAACGCCGCGGGGAGGAGTCCTTCGCGGCCCATCGCGAAGGAGTAGCGGGCGACGACGTTGTGGAAGCTGAGGAGCGCGGCGAACATGCCGGTCACGAAGAGGATGTGCAGTACGTCCGTGAAGGTGGCGCCGAGGCGCTCCTGGACCAGGGTGAAGAGCATCCCCGGGCCTTCCTCGGTGGCCATCCGGGAGACCTTGCCGGGGCCGGCTGCGACGCTGACCGCCCAGGAGCTGAGGGCCAGGAAGATCGCGGAGTAGGCGACGCCGAGGAACATCACCCGGGAGACGATCACGTGCGGGCGCTGGGTCTCCTCGGCGTACACCGGGGCCTGCTCGAAGCCGACGAAGGCGGCGATGGAGAAGCAGAGCGCGGTGCCGAGGGCGACGCCGGGGCCGCTGAGGGTGCTGGGGTCGAACGCCTTGAGGGACAGACCGGTGGCCTTCGCCGGTTCGGCGACGGCCGAAATGTCGAAGACGACGACGAGCAGGCACTCGATGAGGAGCAGGACGCCGAGGACCTTGGCGTTGAGGTCGATCTTCAGCCAGCCGAGGAAGCCGACGAGGACGACGCAGACCAGGGCCGGGACCCACCAGGCGATGCTGAGGCCCAGGTACGTGGCGAAGATGCCGGACAGCTCGAAGCCGAGGATGCCGAAGATGCCGACCTGCATGGCGCTGTACGCGACGAGGGCGACCAGGGAGGCTCCGGCGCCGGCGGTGGCGCCGAGGCCGCGGGCTATGTAGGCGTAGAAGGCGCCCGCGTTGTGGATGTGCCGGCTCATCTCCGCGTAACCGACGCTGAAGAGGAGGAGGACCGCGCCGAGGATGAGGAACAGGAGCGGCTGGCCGACCACTCCCATCACGCCGAAGATCGTGGGCATGACACCCGCGACGACCATCAGGGGGGCGCTCGCGGCGAGGACGGACAGCAGCAGGCCGAGGGTGCCGAGGCGGCCCGCGCGCAGTGCCCCCTCCTCGCCCTTGTAGGTGTTGATCCCGGCGTCGCCGCCGCCTTCGCCGCTGCTGCCGGTCGCTCTGGTCGTGCGTGTGGGTGAACTGCCCGTCGCCATCGCGGGGTTGTCCCTTCGGTGTGGGTGAGGGGTTGGTGTGCGCAAGGGTTTCGTCACTGGTCGGGTGGAGTGGGGCGGGGCCGATCGGGGCGGGGTCGGGTGGTCGGGCCGGTGTCAGACGTCACCGAGCGCGACGCCGCGTGCGGTGCGGAAAGCCTGGTGGGGGTCCCGGTCGGGGTAGGACCAGGGGGCTGCGGTCCGGTGCGGGCCGATCCGGTGGAAGAGCGCGGCGGCCTCCGCGGTGCGGCCCTCGCAGTACTTCGCGTGGGCGAGGAAGTTGAGGTCGACGCGGGAGCGCGGGTGGTCGTCGCGCTCCCACTCCAGCCACCAGTCGAAGGCGGCCTTCATGGTCTGGCGGGCGCGGCGGCCGGTCCAGTGCCCGGAGGCCTCCGGGTCGGGCGGCACCTGTCCGGCGACGGCGAGCGCCCGGTAGCGCTCGGCGTGCGCGACGACGGGGAGGACGGCCAGCGGGGAGTCGGCGGGAGCCTGTTCGGCGGCCCAGGCGGCGAAGTCGTACACCTCGTGGAGGGGGTTCTGCCCTATGTCGGGGCGGCGTTCCGCGAGCCGGGCGATGATCAGGTGGTGGGCGTGGTGGTGCTCCGGGTGACGGGCCCTGACCTGGTCGTACAGCTGGGTGACCTCCTCCTCGGTGCCGAGGTGGCGGGCGAGCAGGAGCATGCCGAGCCAGGGGGTCGGGTCCTCCGGGGCACGGTCGGCGGCGCGCCGGCAGGACTGCCGGGCGCGGTCCGGGCACCCCTTGCCGAGCAGGGCACGGTGGATTTCGGCACAGGCCAGGAGGGCGGTGGCGTCGACGCTCTCCGGCTCGGCGATCAGCCAGTCCTGGGCCCAGGCATGGCTGCCCTTCGGCTCGGCCAGGACGAGCAGGCGGTGGCCTCGGCGGTCCCAGTCGTCGCCGGAACGGGCCAGCAGGGCGCGCACCGCGGTCCACCGTCCCTGGGCCAACTGGTCGCGTACGTCGACGAGTTCGACGTCGTCGAGGGCCGGGTCGGGGGGCGGCTCGCCTCTGCGGCGGGAACGGCCGAGGAGCGGCGGAGGTGGGGCCATCCGCGGGGTACCTCCACGGCGCGATGAGCCAGCGTTTGATCACGCACAGCAAAGCGGTAGGGGCGGCTCCACGTCAAGGCCCGACGGGTTTTATCGGCACCAACTCTCCCTTTCTGTGATGCAGTTGAGAAGGTCGGGTGCGGGGTATTCCCAGGTGGGGCGGGGTGCGCCTCCTAAGATGACGGGATGGGTGACGACTTGACAACCAATGCCGGAAATCCAGCGGGGCAGGGTCCGGATTCGCTTCCGCCGTTGCCGCCCCATCTGCTCGCCTTCCCCGGCCCGCTGCGCGACCGGCTGGTCGCGGCGGTGCTGTCGGGCGAGAAGGTGTCGACGACGGGGCTGCTGTGCGAGTACGAGGCGGAGAACGAGGAGCTTCCGCCGATCGGCGAACTGGCCGCACTGATCGACTCGGAGGGCCGGGAGGTCGCGGTCCTGGAGACGACCGAGGTACGGGTGCTGCGGCTCGGGGACGTGGACCTTCAGCACGCGCTGGACGAGGGCGAGGGGCACACGTCGGTGGCGCAGTGGCGGGAGGCGCACGAGAGGTTCTGGCACGGGGAGGAGATGCGGGAGGCGATGGGGGATCCGGGGTTCGTGGTGGACGACGCGACGATGGTGGTCGCGGAGAGGTTCAGGGTGGTGGGGCGGTTGTAGGGGCGGGGTCGGCGCGCGGTCGCGGAGGGGCAGGCTTTTAGGGGCGCGGGGAACTGCGCGATCAGCCACGACGCGCCCGCACGATGCCCACCGCCCCACACCCCCCTGCTACCCCACCGCTTGCGCTGCTGCCCGCCCCGCCGCTCGGCCCGAGAAGATGCAGCCGCCGAGGAACGTTCCTTCCAGGGAGCGGTAGCCGTGGACGCCGCCGCCGCCGAAGCCGGCCGCCTCGCCCGCCGCGTAGACCCCCGGCAGCGGGCTGCCGTCCGGGGTGAGGACGCGGGAGGAGAGGTCGGTTTCCAGGCCGCCGAGCGACTTGCGGGTCAGGATGTGCAGGCGTACGGCAATCAGCGGGCCCGCCTTCGGGTCCAGGATGCGGTGCGGGGTCGCCGTGCGGATCAGCTTGTCGCCGAGGTACTTGCGGGCTCCGTGGATGGCCGTGACCTGCAGGTCCTTCGTGAAGGGGTTCGCCATCTCCCGGTCGCGCGCGACGAGTTGGCGGCGCAGGTCCGCCTCGTCGACGAGCGGTTCCTTGGTGAGGGCGTTCATGCCGCGCACGAGCGAGGCGAGGTCCTTCTCGACGACGAAGTCCGCGCCGTTGTCCATGAACGCCTTTACGGGGGCGGGGACCGCGGCCCTCGCCCGGTCGATGACGCCGCGCACCGACTTGCCCGTCAGGTCCGGATTCTGCTCGGAGCCGGAGAGGGCGAACTCCCTGCCGATGATCTTCTGATCGAGCACGAACCACGTGTAGTCGAAGCCGGTCTTCATGATGTGGTCGAGCGTGCCGAGGGTGTCGAAGCCCGGGAAGAGCGGGACGGGGAGCCGCTGTCCGCGCGCGTCGAGCCAGAGGGAGGAAGGGCCGGGCAGGATGCGGATGCCGTGCTTGGCCCAGAGGGGGTTCCAGTTCTGGATCCCCTCGGTGTAGTGCCACATCCGGTCGCGGTTGATGTGGCTCGCACCGGCCGCCTCCGTGATGCCGAGCATCAGCCCGTCGACGTGTGCGGGGACCCCGGAGAGCATGTGCGCGGGCGGGGTGCCGAGCCGCTCGGGCCACTGGGCGCGGACCAGGTCGTGGTTGCCGCCGATGCCGCCGGAGGTGACGATCACCGCCTGGGCGCGGAGCGAGAAGTCCCCGGTCACGGTGCGGGTGCTGGCGGTGCCGCGTTCGGCTCCGGACGGCTCCAGGATCTCGCCGGAGACGGTGTCGACGGATCCTGCGGTACGGGAGAGACCCGTCACACGGTGGCGGAACCTGAAGGTGACCAGGCCGCGCGCAACGCCCTCGCGGACCCGGCGTACGAAGGGAGCGAGCAGCCCCGGGCCCGTACCCCAGGTGATGTGGAAGCGGGGTACGGAGTTGCCAGGGCCGCATCCGTCGTAGCCTCCGCGCTCCGCCCATCCGACGACCGGGAAGAACCGGACGCCCTGCTGGTGCAGCCAGTGGCGCTTCTCCCCCGCCGCGAAGTCGACGTACGCCTCGGCCCACTTCCGGGGCCAGGCGTCCTCGTCGCGGTCGAAGCCGGCCGTGCCCAGCCAGTCCTGGAGGGCGAGTTCCGGGCTGTCCTTGACGCGCATCCTGCGCTGCTCGGGCGAGTCGACGAGGAAGAGGCCGCCGAAGGACCAGTGCGCCTGGCCGCCCAGGGACTGCGCGGGCTCCTGGTCGAGGAGGATCACCTTCCGGCCGGCGTCGACCAGCTCGGCGGTGGCGACGAGGCCCGCGAGGCCCGCTCCGACGACGATGACGTCCGCGTCATAGCCCTTGGCGCCCGCGTCGTGGCCTTTGGCGCCCGCGTCGTGGCCCTTGGCGCCCGTGTCCAGGCCCTTGGCGTCGTTCCCCTTGGCGTTCATGGCCCGATCTTCGGTACTCGGAAGTAGCCAGTCAACCGTTCGACGACTCCTTCCTTGGGCCGTCCGGGGGTACCCGCAGCGGGAGCGCTCCCTGCTCGCCGCCGCTGCGATCACCGCCCTTGTGCCGCTATGGTCGGCGAAAGTCCCCGCATCCCCACCGCATTTTGAGGGTTTACACGGTGTCGCTGACTGTTCTGTTGCTGGCTCTGAGCGCTGCGTGCTGCCTTGGTTTCGGGTTCGTACTCCAGCAGGACGCCGCCCGGCGGGCTCCGCTCGGCGACTTCCTCTCGCTGCGGCTGCTGCTCGACCTCGTACGGGTGCCCCGCTGGCTGGCCGGGATCGGCTGCATGGTGGCGGGCATGGTGCTCGGCGCGCTGGCCCTTTCGTACGGCGAGGTGTCGCTGGTCGAACCGCTGCTCGCGACGAACCTGCTGTTCGCGATGGCGCTGTCGCGGTGGCGGACCGGATGCCGGCTCGGCCGGCAGGGCTGGGCCGGGCTGTGGCTGCTCGCGGGCGGGGTCGCCTGCTTCCTCGTGGCGGGGCAGCCGCACGGCGGCCGGGCCGAGGTCGGTCCGCTGCGGCACTGGCTGGTCATCGGGGTCGTGGTGGGGCTGGCGGTGCTGCTGACCGCGCACGCGAAGCGGTCCCGGATGGGCTCGGGGCCCGCACTGCTCGCACTGGCGGCCGGGCTGCTGTACGGGCTGCAGGACGCGCTGACCCGGGTGAGCGGGCAGCGGTTCGGCGAGGGCGGCTGGCCGGCGCTGCTCGGGAGCTGGCAGGTGTACGGGGTGCTGGTGCTCGGCCTCGCGGGGCTGGTCCTCGTGCAGAGCGCGTTCGAGACGGGGACGCTGCGCATGTCGCTGCCCGCGCTGACGGCGGCGCAGCCCCTGGCCGGGGTGGCGTGCGGGGTCGGGTTCCTGGGTGACCGGCTGCAGACGGGGCCGTGGGCGCTGGCCGGGGAGGCGGCCGGGCTGGTGGCGATCGTGGCGGGAATCGTGCTGCTGAGCCGTCATCCGGCGATGCCGAGCGGGGTGGCCCAGGTCCGCGAGAAGGTCCTCGTGCACAGCTGAGCCACGTTCCTGAGCGCACCCCTGAACACCCCTGGCTGACCGCCCCTCTGAGCTGGCACTTTCGCCATTAATAATGGCCAGCATTAGACTGCGTGCATGGCAAGGACCTCAGGACCCGAGACCCGGGACAAGCTGATCCGCGCGGCCGAGGAGGTCTTCGCCGCGCAGGGCGTCGACGGGGCACAGCTGCGGGACGTGGTGAGACTGGCCGGGCAGAGCAATCCGTCGGCCGTCCAGTACCACTTCGGTTCGCGCGCCGGGCTGCTCGACGCCGTGATGGCGGGACGCCAGGAGCGCACCGAGCAGGTGCTCGCGCCACTGCTGACCGCATGCGGGGTTTCCGTACGGGAGCTGATCACCGCGCTGGTCGCGGCGGAGGCGACCGAACTGGCCACCGACCGGGGCCGCCGCTGTCTGCGCGTCTCGGCGCAGCTCAGTCACGAGAGCGGCGTCCGCTCCCGGACTCCGCACCCGACGCTGGCGGGCACCTCGTACTGGCAGCTGATCGAGCGCGTCGAGGCCGCCCTCGTACGGGGCGGGCTGCCCGAGCCGCTGCTGCTGGAGCGGATCGACCTCGCGCTGACGCTGGTCGGCGCCGCCATGGCGGACCGGGCCCGCCAGTATCTGGCCGGCGTCGCCCCGCTGACCGGCCAGAACGTGTTCCTCGCCGACCTCGTGGAGACGACCACGGCCCTGCTCGGCGCGCCCCACACCCACGTACCCGAACGCTCCTGAAAGAAGTCAGCACCATGAGCAACAACGACCTCACCGGCAAGACCGTCCTCATCACCGGCAGCGCCCGGGGTCTCGGCGCGGAGGCAGCCCGGCAGGCGGTCGCCGCCGGCGCCAATGTCGTCCTCACCGACGTCCTCGACGAGGAGGGCGCGGCCACCGCGGCCGAGCTCGGCGAGCGGGCCCGCTTCCAGCACCACGACGTGACGTCGGAGGAGGACTGGGCGCGGGTGGCGGCCTTCGCGGTCGCCGAGTTCGGCGGCATCGACGGTCTGGTGAACAACGCCGGGATATCCGCCGGCCAGTTCCTCGCGGACGAGTCGGTCGAGCACTTCCGCAAGGTCCTCGACATCAACCTGACCGGTGTCTTCATCGGCATGAAGTCCGTCATCCCCGCGATGAAGGAGACGGGCGGCGGTTCGATCGTCAACATCTCCTCCGCCGCGGGTCTGATGGGCCTCGCGCTGACCGCCGGCTACGGCGCGTCCAAGTGGGGCGTGCGCGGTCTGACGAAGATCGGTGCGGTCGAGCTGGGCACGGCGAAGATCCGCGTCAACTCCGTCCACCCGGGCATGACGTACACCCCGATGACGGCCGCCGTCGGCATCCAGCAGGGCGAGGGCAACTACCCGAACACCCCGATGGGCCGGGTCGGCGAGGCGCACGAGATCGCCGGTGCGGTCGTCTTCCTGCTGTCGGACTCCGCGTCGTACGTCACGGGCGCCGAGCTGGCCGTGGACGGCGGCTGGACGACCGGCCCGACGGTGAAGTACGTGATGGGTCAGTGATCGGCAGTTGATGTTGGATGGGGCCATGAACCCCGCTGAAGAGATCCTGGACGTCGTCGACGAGAACGACGAGGTCGTCGGGCAGGCCCCGCGCGGTGAGGTGTACGCGCGGGGCCTGCGCCATCGCTGCACGTTCATCCGCGTACGGGACGCGCAGGGCCGGACCTTCGTGCACCGGAGGACCGCGACCAAGCTGGTCTTCCCCTCGCTGTACGACATGTTCGTGGGCGGCGTCGTCGGCGCGGGCGAAACGTACGACGCGGCGGCGCTGCGCGAGGCGGAGGAGGAGCTGGGGGTGTCGGGGCTGCCGCAGCCGGTGCCGCTCTTCAAGTTCCTCTATGAGGGCGCGGGGAAGAGCTGGTGGAGCCACCTCTATGAGGTGCGCTGCGAGCTGCCGGTGGACCCGCAGGTCGAGGAGGTCGCCTGGCACACCTTCCTGACCGACGAGCAGCTGGCGCGGCGGCTCGGCGACGGGCCGGACGCCTGGGAGTGGGTGCCGGACGGACGGGCCGCGTACGAGCTGCTGGTGCGCCGGTGAACGCCCTGTGGGAGGGGCTGCGGCTGTGGTGGGCGCCGCAGCGCATTCGCGAGGAGGGCGACACGCCCGACTACCGGTTCTCGCTGGCCAACGAGCGCACCTTCCTGGCCTGGGTGCGGACCGCGCTGGCGCTGGTCGGGGCCGGTTTCGCGGTCGACCAGTTCCTGCCGGACCTGCGCTGGGGCGTACGGGTCGGGATGGCCCTCGCGCTGCTGGCGGCCGGAGCGCTGTGCGCGCTGCGCGCGGTCAACCACTGGGTGCGGTGCGAGCGGGCGATGCGGCGTGGCGAGGACCTGCCGGTGACGCGCTTCCCGACGGTGCTGAGTCTGCTGGTGGGGGTGGTCGCGGTGGCGATGGTGGTGGTCGTGCTGTTCGGGTGGGCGGGGTGAGTCGGCCCGCTGCGGTACGTGGTCCTGGGGATCGTGATCCGGGGGATCGCGGTCCTGGGGATCGTGATCCTGGGGATCGTGACCCGGGGGATCGTGACCCGGGGCAGCGTGATCCCGGTCTGCAGCCCGAGCGGACGCGGCTGGCCTGGCGGCGTACGACCTTGTCCTGCACGGTGGTTGCGGTGCTCGCGGGGAAGCAGTCGATCCATGACGGGATCACGCCGGTGGGAGTGCTGGCCGCCGCGCTGAGCGCACTGGTGTGGGTGGGGTTCCTGGTCGTCGCGCATCGCAGGCTGCGGGAGCTGGACCGGGCGCGGCCGGAGGCGCTGGGGGCGCGGCGGGCGCTGGCAGCGGTGTGCTGTGTGGTGGCGCTGGCGGGGTTCGGGGTGGCGGTGGTGTGGTGAGGGGCGGGCAGGAGCCCCAGCCGGAGCACGGGCAGGAGCGCGAGCTGCTCCGAGTGGGCAGGGACACAGAGTCGGGGGAGCTCTGGACGGCATACCGACTGGTCGGCATGATGGGGCGCACCATCTCACACGTACGTACGCGCCCGGAGGTACCGCACATGAGCACCGTCCCCCCGCCAGGGCCCCAGCCCGCCGCCGCGCCGCCGCCCGGTCTCGATCCTGAAGCGCTGCGCGCGTATCTGGACCGCGAGCGGCCTGGCCTGGTGGCCGGGCCGCTGTCCGCCCGGCTGATCGAGGGAGGGCGCTCCAATCTGACGTACGACGTCACGGACGGGAGCTCGCGGTGGGTGGTGCGCCGCCCGCCGCTCGGTCACGTACTGGCGACGGCGCACGACATGAAGCGTGAGTTCCGGGTGATCAGCGGGCTGCATCCGACGAAGGTGCCGGTGCCCGCACCGGTCCTGCTGTGCGAGGACGAGTCGGTGCTCGGATCGCCGTTCTACGTCATGGAGTTCGTGGCGGGGACGCCGTACCGGACGGCGGAGGAGCTGGCTCCGCTGGGTCCCGGGCGGACCCGCGCCGCCGTGCTGGGACTTGTCGACACGCTCGTCGAACTGCACGCGGTGGAACCCGAGTCGGTGGGGCTCGGCGACTTCGGCCGGCCCGACGGCTTCCTGGACCGTCAGCTGCGGCGCTGGGGGAAGCAGTTGGACGCCTCCCGCAACCGTGAGCTGGCCGGGATCGACGAGCTGCACGCCGCACTGGGGCGGGCGCTGCCCGACTCCCCCGCGCCCACGGTCGTACACGGCGACTACCGGCTCGACAACGTCCTGATCGGCGGCCCGGACGACACCATCCGCGCCGTCCTCGACTGGGAGATGTCCACGCTCGGCGACCCGTTGACCGACCTCGGCCTCCTGGTGATGTACGGGACGAAGCTGGATCTGCCCGGCTCCCCCATCTCCACGACGGCCTCCGCGGCGGGCCATCCCACGGCGGACGAGATCGTCGCACGCTACGCGGCCGCGTCCGGGCGGGACGTGTCGGCGGTGAACTGGTACACGGCGTTCGCCTGGTTCAAGCTCGCCGTGATCCTCGAAGGCATCCACTACCGCTACACGCTCGGGCAGACCGTCGGCGCCGGCTTCGACCGGATCGGCGAGCTGGTGCCCGTCTTCATCCAGCACGGCCTGACGACTCTGGCAACCCTGACGACCCCTCAGAAGGGCTGAAGACTCATGAACTTCGCATACGACGCACGGACCGAAGAGCTGCGCGGCAGGCTGCTCGCCTTCATGGACAGTCACGTGTACCCGGCGGAGACGGTCGCGCACGAGCAGCGGGAGCAGCTGGCCTCGCCGTGGGACACCCCGGCGGTGGTGGAGGAGTTGAAGGCGGAGGCGCGGCGGCAGGGGCTCTGGAATCTCTTCCTTCCAGACGAGACGTACGGGGCGGGGCTGACCAATCTCCAGTACGCACCGCTGGCCGAAATCACCGGCCGCTCCCCGCAGTTGGCGCCGACCGCGCTGAACTGTGCGGCGCCGGACACCGGGAACATGGAGCTGCTGTTCCAGTTCGCCACCGAGCAGCAGAAGAAGCAGTGGCTGGAGCCGCTGCTGTCCGGCGACATCCGGTCGGCGTTCGCGATGACCGAGCCCGAGGTGGCGTCCTCGGACGCGACGAACATCGAGACGCGGATCGAGCACCAGGGGGACGAATACGTCATCACCGGGCGGAAATGGTACATCTCTGGGGCGATGAACCCCGACTGCAAGGTCTTCATCGTGATGGGCAAGACCGACCCGGACGGTGACGACGTGCGCCGCCAGCAGTCGATGATCCTGGTGCCGCGCGACGCACCGGGCGTCGAGATCCGCCGCGCGATGCAGGTGTACGGGTACGAGGACCACTACCACGGGGGGCACGCGGAGGTCGTCTTCCACGGCGTACGGGTGCCTGCCGCGAACCTGGTCGGCGAGGAGGGCGGCGGGTTCGCGATCGCGCAGGCGCGGCTCGGTCCCGGGCGCATCCACCACTGCATGCGGCTGATCGGCATGGCCGAGCGGGCCATCGAGCTGATGTGCCGGCGGGCGGTGGGGCGCAGTGCGTTCGGCAAGCCGCTCGCCCAGCAGGGCGTCGTGCAGAACTGGATCGCGGACGCCCGGGTGACCGTCGAGCAGCTGCGGCTGCTGGTGCTGAAGACGGCCTGGATGATGGACACGGTCGGCAACCGGGGTGCGCACACCGAGATCCAGGCGATCAAGATCGCGACGCCGCGTGCGGTGCTCGACATCATCGACAACGCGGTGCAGCTGTACGGCGCGGGCGGTGTCAGCCAGGACTTCCCGCTGGCCGAACTGTGGGCGGGGGCGCGGACGCTGCGGCTGGCGGACGGGCCCGACGAGGTGCACCAGAGGTCGCTGGCGCGGCGGGAGCTGAAGAAGTACCTGTAGGGCTCGGCGGCCTGCGGGCGTGAAGAGGTACCTGTAGGGTTCGGCGGCTGCGGGCGCCGGCAGACGTGGGCGGCGGGCCGGGCCAGCCGCTACGGCCTCAGCGCCCGCAGCAGCAGGTCCGCCAGGTGGTCCGCCACCTGCTGCGGGGCCAGTGGGCCGTCCGGGCGGTACCAGGTCGACAGGTGGTGGACCGAGCCGAAGTGGTAGTCGACCACCAGGTCCGCGGGGGTGGCCGACGAGAAGACGCCCGACTTCTGGCCCTCCTCGACCAGGGCGCGGAACCGCTCGTGGTAGCGCCGCCGCTCCGCCCTTACCTGCTTGTCCTTCTCCGGGCTCAGGTGGTGCATGGAGCGGAAGAAGATCGACGCGTCGTCGAGGTTCTCGATGGTGGTGACCACGACGTCCGCCGCCGCGTCCCGCAGCCGCTGCTCGACAGGGGCGTCCGCGTCGGCGAACGCGTCCAGGCGCTCCTGCTGGACTCGCAGCACCCGTGCGTACACCTCGTGCAGCAGGTCGTCCTTGGAGCCGAAGTAGTGGTAGAGGGCGCCCTTGGTGACGCCCGCCGCCTCGACGATCTCCTGGACCGAGGTGCGGTCGTAGCCGCGCTCGGCGAAGAGCCGGGTGGCGGCGGCCAGCAGCCGCTGGGGAACGGGGGTGCCGCTCGGGTCCGTCGTTCTGGCCATTGCCGCCACCTGCCTTGCTGTACGTGCGAATGTGCGTGGAGTCGAAAGCTGTCGTGCCGCTGCGCTAGCGCGGGGAACGCAGTTCCCGCCGGAGGATCTTCCCACTTGTCGTCTTGGGCAGCTCCGGCAGGACCTCCACCTGACGCGGATACTTGTACGCGGCGAGCCGTTCCTTGCAGTACGCGATCAGCTCGTCGGGCCCGGTCCCCGCGCCGGGGCGCAGGCTGACGTACGCCTTGACGCTCTCGCCCCGGTAGGTGTCGGGGACGCCGACCACGGCCGCCTCCCGGACCGCGGGGTGGCCGTAGAGGACGTCCTCGACCTCGCGCGGCCAGACCTTGAAGCCGGACGCGTTGATCATGTCCTTCTTGCGGTCGACGACGTACAGCCAGCCGTCGGAGTCCATGAACCCGATGTCGCCGGTGCGCAGTTCGCCGTCAGGGAAGGTCTCGGCGGTGGCCTCGGGCAGCCGCCAGTAACCGGTGACGACCTGCGGACCGCGCACCGCTATCTCGCCCTGCTCGCCGAAGGGCACGTCCGCGCCCGTCTCGTCGACGATGCGGACGACGGTGTCGGGTCCTGGCACGCCGACCGACAGCGTCCCCGACACCGGGTCGACGGGTGCCTCCTTCTCCGGCGGTACGGACGCGCAGGGCGCCGTGCACTCGGTGAGCCCGTAGCCGTTGCGGATGTACGGGCCGAAGCCCGCCCGGAACTTCTCCACCAGCGCGGGCGGCAGCGGGGCGCCGCCCGAGTAGATCACCTGGAAGGAGGCGAAGTGCTCGCGCGTGGCGCCCGGGGCGGCCGCCAGCGCCATGAACGCCGTGGCAGGGCCGACGGTGTACGCGGGCCGGTGCTCGGCGAAGGCGTCCAGGACCACCTGGGGGTGGAAGCGGTAGGCGAGGACGAGGGTGCCCGCGTGGGCGAGACAGGTGGCCAGCTGGGCGACCATGCCGGTGATGTGGAAGAGCGGGGCGAGGGCGAAGTAGGACGACCCCTCGGCGACGGGGTGCCCGGTGCGCTGCCGCTCCGCGTTGATCATGATGTTTCCGTGGGAATTCATCGCCCCCTTCGGTGTGCCGCTGGTGCCGGACGTGTAACTGATCAACGCCGTGTCGGCGGGGCCGGGTTCCCGCTCCGGGGGTGAATCGGGAAGGGGCGGCTTCAGACCGGCCCGCGCGGCCTCGATCAGGTCGTCGGCATCGGCGGCCTGCGGCAGCCGCTCGAAGTCGAGCACCCGCGCGTCGTTCGTGCTCTGCAGGTCCAGCTCGCAGCCGGTCAGCACGATCCGTACGGAGGGGGCGTCCGCGGCCGTCTCCCGCAGATACCCCTGCCAGGCCCTGTCCGAGCAGATCAGCGCGGTGACCTCGGCATCTTTGAGGACGTGACCGACCTCCGCGGACTTGTACATCGGGTTGAGCGGGACGACCGTGGCGCCGGCCTTCCAGGCGCCGAGCAGGGCGAGCACGAAGTGCGGCGAGTTCTGCAGCATGATCGCCACCCGGTCGCCGCGCCGCAGCCCCTTCGCCACGAGGTGGCCGGCCACCGAGTCGGACAGGGCGTCCGTCTCGCGGTAGCTCAGCCGCCCGTCGAAGTAGGCGAGGGCGGTGCGCTCGGGGGCGCGCTCCACGCTCCGGCGGAAAGCGTGCACCAGGGTCGGCGCCGGGTCCACGGGAGCCCGCTGGGCCTCGGTGAGCTGGGCGAGCCACGGCTGGGCCGCGTAGAGGGAGCCGGTCCTTTCACCGGCGGAACCGGTCACCTGCCCGCCCCTTCCCACTTCTGCTGGAGGTGGTTCATACCGGTCAGCCAGCGGTCGGGTTCCGCCGCCCGCGCCTTGTAGTACTCCCCCACCTCGGGATGCGGCAGGATCAGGAAGCGGTCGGCCGCCATGCCCTCAAAGAGGGCGTCGGCGACGTCCTCCGGCTCGATCGCGGTCGGCGCGAGGACCAGGTCGCCCGCCGATCCGGCGGAGGTCAGCATGTCCGTACGTACGCCCTGGGGGCAGATCGCGTGGACCTTCACACCCTTGTGGCGGTAGGTCAGCGACAGCCACTCGGCGAAGGCGAGCGCACCGTGCTTGGTGACGCTGTACGGGGCGGCGCCGATCATCGTCAGGAGGCCGGCCGCCGACACGGTGGAGACGAACCGGCCGCTCCCCCGTTCCAGCCACTCGGGCAGCAGCGCACGGGCCGCCCGTACGTGGGCCATCACATTGACGTCCCAGGCTCTCTCCCAGAGCTCCTCGGCGAACGGGTCGCCGCCGCAGCCGACCCCGGCGTTGGCGCAGTACACGTCGATCGCACCGCCGAGGGCGTCGCGCGCCTCGGCCACGATCTCCGAGGCGTCTCCGGGCACGGCCGTCGCGCCGATCTCGTCGGCGACCGCCTTGGCCTTCCCCGCATCCAGGTCGTTGACCACGACCCGTGCTCCGCCGGCCGCGAATCTCCGGGCCAGTGCGGCTCCGATGCCGCCTCCCGCACCCGTGACCACGACTCCCGCGTCCTGCACCGCATCCATCTGGGGTCCGCCTCTCCATGCCGAGTTCCTCCGCAGACTAACCAGTCGGTATGGAGTGGCGAAAGGGGTGGACGCAGGTGATCCGGGGCTCGTTCCCGCCGGTCCCGGGAGCGTTCCGTCCGCTCCGGGGCGCGTTCCGTTCCCTACGGGAAGGACACGGGCTAGCGTGCGCGGACATGACAGACCGTCCGATCACGGAGGTTGCGCACATGAGCTTGTCCAGAAGAGGGCTGCTGGCGGCGGGCGGCGGCACGGTGGGGGTGCTTGCCGCCGGCAGCGGCCCCGCGGCGGCACAGCCGGAGCACGGGGACGCCCCCCGGGTCCGTACCGGATTCGACCGGCTCGCGGCCGACGGGTACCGGCTGCTGGGCGGCCGGAAGGTCGGCGTCGTCACCAACCCGACCGGCGTCACCGCCGACGTCCGGCACATCGTCGACGTGATGCACGCCGACGAGCGGGTGAACCTCACCGCCGTCTTCGGCCCCGAGCACGGCTTCCGGGGGACCGCACAGGCGGGCGGCTCCGAGGGGCGCTACGACGACCCCGCGACGGGCCTCCCGGTCTACGACACGTACTTGAAGAGCGGGCAGCCGCTCGCCGACATCTTCACCGCGTCCGCCGTGGACACCGTCGTCTTCGACATCCAGGACGTGGGCGCCCGCTTCTACACGTACATCTGGACGCTGTACGACTGCATGGTGGCGGCTGCGCTCGCGGGCAAGCGGTTCGTGGTCCTGGACCGGCCGAATCCGGTGACCGGGCGGGCGGCGCTGGGGCCTGTGCTCGACCGGGCGTTCGCGACGTTCGTGGGGCGGGAGCCGATCGCGCAGGCGCACGGGATGACGGTGGCGGAGCTGGCGCTGCTGTTCAACGCGGAGTTCCTGGCGAAACCGGTGCCTCTTGAGGTGGTGCGGACGACGGGGTGGCGGCGCGGGGACTTCTTCGACGCGACGGGGCTGCCCTGGGTGCCGCCGAGCCCCAACATGCCCACCGCGGACACGGCGTTGGTGTACTCCGGCACCTGCCTCTTCGAGGGCACGAACCTCTCGGAGGGGCGCGGCACCACCCGCCCGTTCGAGCTGCTGGGCGCGGAGGGCATCGACCGGCGGTGGGCGGAGGCGGCGAACGCGGAGCGGCTGCCCGGGGTGCGGTTCCGGGAGGCGTACTTCGCGCCGACGTTCTCCAAGTTCCAGGGGAAGACGATCGGCGGCGTCCAACTGCACGTCCACGACCGGGAGTCGTACGACCCGGTGCGCACCGGGATCGCGCTCCTGGTGACGGCAAAGAAGAGCTGGAGCGGCTTCGCGTGGCGTGGCGACAACTGGATCGACAAGCTCACCGGGAACACCCGGGTACGGACGATGATCGACGCGGGGGCGGGAACGGCCGAGGTGGTGGGCGCCTGGCAGGCGGACCTGGCGGCGTTCCGCCGGGTGCGGCGGGAGCACCTGCTGTACCGCTGAGCACGGATATCCGGCCATCGGCGTCCCACATGATGGGACCGACCGTCCCACCTATTGACTGCCCCATACATCGACCGAGAACCTGCCGGTCGTGAACGACGAATCACGCACCACGAAGACAGCGACACCGGCCATCGCCGCCGACGCCGACGCACCCTCCACCGACGCGCCCGCCGGGAGCCCGGAGAGTCTGCGCCGGGTGGCGGTGGCCAGTTTCATCGGCACCGCCATCGAGTTCTACGACTTCTACATCTACGGGACGGCGGCGGCGCTCGTCCTCAATGAGGCGTTCTTCCCGAACCTCACACCGCTCAACGCGACGCTCGCATCCTTCTCGACGTACGCCGTCGCCTTCGCCGCCCGCCCTCTCGGCTCCGTGGTCTTCGGGCACTTCGGCGACCGGGTCGGCCGCAAGTCGGTTCTCGTCGTCTCGCTCCTGCTGATGGGGCTGTCGACGGCGCTGGTGGGGCTGCTGCCCGGCTACGGCAGTTGGGGCATCTGGGCGCCGCTGCTGCTGGTCCTGCTGCGTTTCCTGCAGGGCATCGGGCTCGGCGGCGAGTGGGGCGGGGCGGCGCTGCTCGCGGTGGAGCACGCCCCGCGCGGCCGGCGCGGCCTCTATGCGGCGTTCCCGCAACTCGGCCCGTCCATCGGCTTCTTCGCGGCGACGGGCATCTTCTGGTTGCTGTCGGCGGTGCTGGACGACGCGGCGTTCAAGAGCTGGGGGTGGCGGATTCCGTTCCTGCTGTCGTTCCTGCTGGTCGCGGTGGGGCTTTTCGTACGGCTGAAGATCAGCGAAACCCCGGTGTTCCAGCGGGTGATGGAGAAGCAGGAGGCCAGCAAGGTCCCCACGCTTGAGGTCTTCCGGAAGTTCCCGCGCGAACTGCTGCTCGGTGCGGGCGGCATGATCGTCGCGTACGGGCTGTTCTACACGGCGACGACGTACTGCCTGTCGTACGCGACGAAGACGCTCGGGGTGGCGCGGGGCACCATGCTCGGACTGTCCATGGTGGCCTGTCTGTTCCTGGCGGCGGGGACCTGGCTCGCGGCGACACGCTCCGACGCGGGCGGCCGGCGCAAGCTGATCCTGGCCGGTTGCGGGCTGGCGGTGGTGTGGGGTCTCGTCCTCTTCCCGCTGCTCGACACCAAGCAGCCGGTGCTGATCGCGGTGGCACTCGGCGGGGCACTGTTCTGCATGGGGGTCGTGTACGGGCCGATGGGCGCGTACCTGCCGGAGCTGTTCGGGGCGCGGGTGCGCTACTCGGGCGCGTCCCTGGCGTACAACCTGGGCGGGGTGCTCGGCGGCGCGGTGGCGCCGCTGGTGGCGACGCGGCTCCAGGCGGGCTTCGGTTCGGCGTCGGTCGGCTGGTACGTGAGCGCGATGGCGGTCGTGTCGCTGCTGTGCGTGCTGGCGCTGCCGGAGACGCGGGAGCGGGAGCTGGGCTGAGCCGCCGGGACACGGGGGAACCCGGGACCGTTCGGTGACGGGCCTTCTCCACACGGACGGGCTTTCTCCACACGTTCGAGTGAGTCGTTCGAGCCGCGGAGTGACGTGGAGAGTCGGGAGCGTTCCATGCGAATCCGGACCAATTGATCCCTGATGGGGCCCATCGGATTTTCGATGGAGCCGAAACGGGCACTCGTACGTCCATTCATCGACGCCGAAGTACCAGCGACGGAGGTGGCAGTGCGATGGCCGGTTTTCGGAGTCTCGCGAGACAGGTACGTGATCCGAGGTGTGATCTTGCGCTGAGGCGGTATTCGCTGCGCAAGTGTCTGGAGCGGTTCGCCCCTTACGGGCACAGGGCGACCTGGGACCATCTGTGCGCCCGGCACGGGTTCGGTCAGGAGGACCGGGCGCCCGAACCGGTGCGGCTGGTGGCCGCGCTGGAGGAACTGGAGGAGGCGCGGGCCGTCTGGCTCGCGTACGAAGTGGAGTTCGCACAGCGCCGCAAGCGCGAGAAGCACGACGGGCTGCGGCGGCCGGGCTCCTTCGACGACTGGCACCGGCGGACCTGGGGCGGTTTCGGGGTCGCGTGGTGCGACGATCCGGCGGTCCACCCGTCGGCGCCGATGGCCGACGTGCTGCGCGGGCTGATCTCCGCCCTGGAGTCGGAACCCGGCACGCACTGCCCGGTGTGTGCGTCGGGGCGGATCGTCTGGAAGCAGGACATGCTCCACGAGCCGTGGTTCGGGCCGGTCTGCACGGGATGCGGAATCCTGGTGCCGCAGCCCGTCCTGACGCCCGGGGCGCTCGCGGAGGCCAAGAGGGTACGGCGCCGGGAGCTGGCGTCCGTGGCGTGAGAGCGTGGGGCGCGGCGGAATTCCCCGTGGCGCTGCGTCCCCGTGCCCGTCGGAGGTGCCCACCGGATGTGCCCGTCTCGTCACGAGGGCCGCTCGGAGGTTTCCCCGCAACAACCGTGCGAATGCTCGGTGCATGGCTGATTGTCAGTGGCGGGTGTCACCATCGAATGCATGGTCGAGCCCTTGATGCAGGTCTGTGTGAATGGTCAGCGCTGTCCCGGTGACGGTGCCGCCGTTCCGGTGTCGCCCGGTGCGATGGCCGAGTCGGCCGCAGCCGCGGTCGCGGCCGGTGCCGCGGAGGTGCATGTGCACCCCAAGTCCCCTTGTGGGGACGACACGTTGTCGGCGAGTGTGCTCGCGGCGACCCTCATAGCGATACGGGGCGCGGTGGACGTGCCCGTCGGGGTGACGACCGGTGCCTGGACCGAACCCGAACCGCAGCGGCGCATCGAGCGCATCGCGTCCTGGACGGTGCTGCCCGACCACGCCTCGGTGAACTGGCACGAGCCGGGCGCGGAGGAGGTCGCGGCGGCGCTGCTCGCGCGCGGTGTCGCCGTGGAGTCCGGCCTGTGGTCCGGCACGCAGGGGGCGGACCGTTTTCTCAGCTCCCCACTGGCGTCCAGATCCCTGCGGGTGCTGGTGGAGGTGACCGACCCCGATCCGCTCACCGCCGAGGACTCGGCCCTCCAGTTCCTGGCGGACCTCGCACGCCGGGGCGCAGTGGGGTCCCAGGGGGACGTGCGCGGGGCCCCGATGCTGCTGCACGGCGAGGACGGCGGCGCCTGGCCGGTGCTCGCGCTGGCCCGCCGTCTCGGTCTGGCCACCCGGATAGGCCTGGAGGACACCCTGCTGCTCCCGGACGGCCGGCCTGCCGGGTCGAATGCCCAACTGGTGTGTGCTGCCCGGGATATTCGGTGGCCGGTGGAGGTGGCGTAACCGCACAGTGGGGGCGGAGACCATCACCGTACGAGAAGTGCAAGACGTGCGAGATGTACGAGACGTACGACCGGCCCAGGAGCCGACGACAAGGGGGGCGCCGACATGTCGACGCTGCGAGTGACCGCCGAATTTCTGACCATCCACGACCACCCGAACGCGGACGCGCTCGAACTCGCGCAGGTCGGGCTCTACCGTGCCGTCGTCGCCAAGGGCGCGTACCGCACCAAGGACGCCGCGCTCTACATCCCGGAGCAGTCCGTCCTCCCCGCCGCGCTGATCGAGGAGCTGGGGCTCACCGGCAGGCTGGCGGGCAAGGACTCCGACCGGGTCAAGGCGGTTCGGCTGCGCGGCGAGGTGTCGCAGGGCATCGTGTGCAGGCCCGGCGCCCTGGAGGGTACGGATCTGGCGCGGGCCGCCGCCGAGGGCACCGACTTCGCGGAGCTGCTCGGCATCACGAAGTGGGTGCCGCCGATCCCGCCGACGATGAACGGCGAGGTGGAGCGCGCACCCGACCTGCTGCCCTGGGTCGACATCGAGAACCTGCACCGGTACCCGCAGCTGTTCGAGCCCGGCGAGAGCGTCGTACTCACCGAGAAGCTGCACGGCACGGCCTGCCTGGTGACGTATGTCGCCGACCAGGAGCGGGTGTTCGTGTCCTCGAAGGGCTTCGGTGCGCGGAGCCTCGCACTCAAGGAGGACCCGCGCAACCTGTACTGGCGGGCGGTCACCGGGCACGGCGTGCCGGCCGTCGCCGCCCGCCTCGCCGCGAAGCTGGGCGCCCGCCGCGTCGGCATCTTCGGCGAGGTGTACGGCGCGGGCGTGCAGGACCTGTCGTACGGCGCCGACGGCCGCTCCCTGCAGCTGGGTTACGCCGCGTTCGACGTGTCGGTGGACGTGGACGGGCAGGTGCGGTGGCTGGACGCGGCCGAGTTCGTGGCGCTGCTCGACGGTGAACTGCCGCTGGTTCCAAGGCTGTACGAGGGCCCCTACGACGTGACGAAGGTGCTGGAACTGGCCTCGGGGCGGGAGACCGTGTCCGGCCGGGACCTGCATCTGCGGGAGGGCGTGGTGATACGTCCGGCCGTCGAGCGGCACAGCCATGTGGTGGGCGGCCGGGCCGTCGCGAAGGCGGTCAGCCCGGCGTACCTGACGCGCAAGGGCGGCACCGAGTTCGAGTAGCGCGCCTTCAGAGCCGGTCGTCCGGCCGGCCACCGGGCGTCGTACTCCTCGGCGAGGGACGGAAGGCCGGTCCCGCTCGGGCTCGTGTCAGCCCTTCTTCTTCTCGCCCCTCACTCGTGTCAGGCCTTCTTCTTCTCGCCCATCAGACGGGAGCCGCTGATCATGTCGCCGATCACGTCGTCCGGGTTGGACAGCACGCAGGTCTCCAGGGACAGGCAACCGCAGCCGATGCAGTCGGTGAGGTGGTCGCGCAGGCGCCCCAGCTGTTGGATGCGGGCGTCGAGTTCGGAGCGCCAGTTCTCGGAGAGCCGGGCCCAGTCCTCGCGGGTCGGGGTGCGCTCCTCCGGCAGTCCTGACAGTGCGTCGCGGATGGTGGCGAGCGGGATGCCGACGCGCTGTGCGGCACGGACGAAGGCGACCCTGCGCAGCGCGTCGCGCCCGTACCGGCGCTGGTTGCCGGAGGTGCGGGTGCTGCTGATCAGGCCCTTGGTCTCGTAGAAGTGCAGGGCGGAGACGGCGGCACCGCTGCGCGCGGACAGCTGACCGACGGTGAGCTCGTGGATCTTCTCTGGAATCTGCGGCACCCCGTGAAGCCTAGTGGGCGTCCGTTGACAGGAACACCTGGGCCCAACCATGCTGAGCAAGCGCTTAGACAATGATGCGAGTAGTGCTTTTGGCTGTATCTGAGCAGGTTTGAGCAGAGGGAGCAGAGGAATGGCTGAGCCGAGGATCTTCGCGTCCGCCGAGGAGCTGCGTGCCGGGATCGGCGAGCAGCTGGGGCACAGCGAGTGGCTGGAGGTCAACCAGAAGCGGATCGACCTGTTCGCCGACGCGACCGGTGACCACCAGTGGATTCACGTCGACCCTGTGCGGGCGGCCGAGGGCCCGTTCGGGAAGACGATCGCGCACGGCTATCTGACGCTGTCACTGCTACCGGTGTTCGTACCGCAGGTGCTGCGGGTCGAGGGCATGAAGATGGGCGTCAACTACGGGACGGACAAGGTCCGTTTCCCCGCCCCTGTGCCAGTGGGCTCGCGGCTGCGCGCCACGGCCGTACTGACGGACGTCGCCGAGGCGGGCGGCGGCGTGCAGGTCACGGCGAAGGTGACGGTGGAGATCGAGGGCGGCGAGAAGCCGGTGTGCGTGGCGGAGTCGATCTCCCGCTACTACTTCTGAACACCGCTTCCACTTCTGAACGCCGCAACTCCTTCTGAAGCCGCAACTCCTTCTGAACGCTACGAGTCGGCCGCGACCATCCGCAGTACGAGGTCGGCGTACAGTGCGCCGACCTCGTCGGGCGTGCGCCTGCCCTCCACGTTGAACCAGCGGGCCACGTCGATGCAGAGCGACAGCACGGCGAGCGTGGTGCCGGGGATGTCGGGGACGTCGAACTCCCCCGCCTCCACACCGTCGTTGATGATGCGCCGCACCGCCGCGTCGCTCCTGCGGCGCAGCTCCACGATCTCCGCGCGGTGCTCGTCGCCGAGCGCGTCCAGCTCGTACTGGACGACGCGCGCCGTGGTGTGGTGCGCCGCGTGCCACCGTACGAAGGTGACGACGGCGTCCGTGAGTCGCTCGGCGGCGCTGCCGTCGCCGTCGGCGGCGCTCTCCAGGATGCGCAGGGCCTTGTCGTGGCCGATGCGGCTGATCCGGTGGAGCAGCTCTTCCTTGGTCTTGTAGTGGATGTAGAGCGCAGCCGGACTCATGCCCGCACGGCCCGCGATGTCGCGGGTGGTGGTGGCGTGGTAGCCGCGCTCGGCGAAGGCTCCGACGGCGGCGACCAGCAGCCTCCTGGCCGCTTCCGGGGCGACCTCGCCCCAGGCGGACGCCTCGTTGGAACCGGGCTCGCCGCCGGGCGCTCCCTCCGTGTCCTGCGCCGTGCTCATCGTTCGCCCCTTTGTCCGTCCAGCAGGACGAACACCATACCGCGCACCTCTGAGCAAGCGCTTAGCGCGAACTCGCGGGGTCAGTGCTTCTGGCGGGTCAGAGCTTCTGGAAGGGGTCGTGCTCGGCGAGGATCTTCTCCAGGCGGGCCTGGTCGACCCGGCTGACGATCTGCCCGGCCTCCTGCTTGTCGCGGATCACCTTGGCGAGGGTGAAGCAGGAGGTGACGAGGTAGAGGACGCCGATGGCCAGAAAGGCTCGCACCCAGCCGCTGGCGTCGAGGTAGAAGATGCCGATGGCGGTCGCGGACAGCGCGACGCCGAAAGAGGCGATGGCCTGGCCGTAGTAGGCCCCGGTGTTCTGCTGCTTGACCTGTGTATCGCTCATGGGCCCAGAGTGACTCGCATCACGGGGGCGAGACATCCGCTCTCGTACTCAGGAGGGTACTCAGGAACGCACTCAGAAGGCCGAAACCCCGGTCAGCGCACGGCCGATGACCAGCTTCTGGATCTGGCTGGTGCCCTCGTAGAGGGTCATCACGCGGGCGTCGCGCAGCAGCTTCCCCGCCGGGTACTCGTCGATGTAGCCGTACCCGCCGTACACCTGGAGGGCGTTGTTCGCGGCGCGGACGGCGGCCTCGGAGGCGAAGAGCTTGGCCTTGGAGGCCTCGGTCACGAAGGGCTCGCCGCGGTCGATCAGGTCGGCGACGCGCCAGGTGAGGAGGCGGGCGGCGTCGACATCGACCGCGATGTCGGTGATCAGTTCCTGTACGAGCTGGTGGTGGGCGATCGTCTTGCCGAACTGCTCGCGCTCCCCCGCGTACGAGAGGGCCGCGTCGAGCGCGGCCTGGGCGATGCCGACGCAGCCCGCGGCGACCGACATGCGGCCCTTGGCGAGGGCGGACATGGCGACGGAGAAGCCCTTGCCCTCGGGGGCCAGCATCGCGGAGGCGGGGACGCGGACGTCTTCGAGGACGAGCTCCGCGGTGGCCTGGCCGCGCAGGCCGAGCTTGCCGTGGAGGGTGCGGCGGGTGAGGCCGGGGGTGTCCGTGGGGACGAGGAAGGCGGAGACGCCCTTGTGGCCGGGGGCGTCGGTGGAGCGGGCGAAGAGGAGGACGACGTCGGCCCAGGTGCCGTTGGTGATGAACATCTTGGTGCCGTTGATGACGTAGTCGTCGCCGTCCCTGACCGCCCGGCTGATGAGGTTTCCGGCGTCGGATCCGGTGCCGGGCTCGGTCAGGCCGAAGCAGCCGATCGCCTCACCCGAGGTGAGGCGGGGCAGCCACTGCCGCTTCTGCTCCTCGTCGCCCCAGGCGGCGATGGTCTTGGCGACCAGGCCCAGCGATACGGAGACGATGCCGCGGACCGAGGAGTCGCCGCGGCCGAGTTCCTCGGTGACGAGGCAGTACGCGAGATGGTCGCCGCCGGAGCCGCCGTACTCCTCGGGGATCGTGAGGCCCAGGAAGCCGAGCGCGCCCAGCTTCTTCACTATCGACCGGTCGACGTTCTCGGCGCGGTCCCACTCGACGACGTGCGGGGCGATCTCGCGGGCGACGAAGTCCACGGCGAGCTGCCGGACGGCGCGCTGCTCCTCGCTGAGTTCCAGGTTCACGGACACCCACCCCGCCTTCTCAGTGCTTGCCCAGCGCTGATTTCCGCACGCTTAATTAGCACTGCTAGTTTCTTGTTGACGGGCCTACTATGTGCCGCATGGCCCGACCGCGCAAGCCCCTGTTGAGCAGAGACCGCATTGTCGAGACGGCGAGCGCGCTCGTGGACGCCGAGGGCCTCGAAGCGGTCTCCACGCGGCGGCTCGCGGCCGAACTCGGGGTCAGCGGCCCCTCCCTCTACAACCACTTCCGCAACAAGGACGAGATCCTGGAGGCGATCGCGGACGCGGTGTCGGCCAAGGTCGACCTGTCGATGTTCGACGAGGACGATCCGCGGGACTGGCGGGTGGCGCTGCACGACTGGGCACTCTCGTACCGTGCGGCCCTCACCGAGCACCCGCACATCGTCCCGGTGCTGGCGCGCGGCCCGGGGCGGCGGCCGGCCGGGCTGAAGGTCGCGGACGCGGTGTTCGGCTCGATGGTGCGGGCCGGGTGGCCGCCCGCCCAGGCGACGTACATCGGTGCGCTCATGCGGTACTTCATCACCGGCTCGGCGCTCGGTTCCTTCGCACGCGGCTTCGTGGACGACGAGGCGGCGTACGACCCGGCGGACTATCCGCACCTCGGGCAGGCGCACCTGCTCGCGGACCACCGGGAGAAGGTGGACGAGGGGGCGTTCGAGACGGGGCTGCGGGCGCTGGTGGACGGGCTGGGCTGCCAGTACGAGGCGGAAGATTTCCGGACAGTTCGGTCCGCGCCGAACCATTCTTAGGGCACTCTGAGGGGATGCCGAATCCCGCCGCCAAAGCCGCCGCCAGAGCTGCCGTCGGTGCCACCGCCAGAGCTGCCGTCGGTGCCACCGCCAGAGCTCCCGTGGGTGCCACCGCCAGAGCTGCCACCAGAGCCACCGCCGGAGTCGAAAGCCCCGGCACCCGGCTCGCCGCCCTCGCGTCCCTGCTCGCCGACGAGACCAGGGCCGTCTTCCTCCTCTCCCTCCTCGATGGCCGCGCCTGGACCGCGAGCGAGCTCGCCCGGCAGGCGGGTGTCGCCGCGTCCACCGCCAGCGAGCACCTGAGCAGGCTCGTCTCGGCCGGGCTGCTCGCCGAGGAACGGCAGGGCAGGCACCGTTACGTACGCCTGACGGACGCCTCCGCCGCACAGTTCGTCGAATCCGTCGCCGCGTACGCGCTCCCCGGCCGCGACAACCCGCACACGCTGCGCGCCGCCAGTGCCGGCTCCGCGATGGCTCGGGGCCGGACCTGCTACGACCACCTGGCGGGACGCCTCGGCATCGCGATCACGGATGCGATGGAGCGGCGCGCTCTGCTGCTGATGGGCAGCGGATTCGCGCTCACCGACGAGGGCCTGGACTGGTTCGGCAGCCTCGGCATCTACCTGCTCAAGGCCAAGGGCCGCCGCCCGATGGTGAGTTCGTGCCTGGACTGGACCGAGCGCAAGCGCCACCTGGCGGGCATCGCGGGCGCGGAACTGTGCCGCCTCGCCCTGGAGGAGAAGTGGTGCGTACGGATCGGGAGCGAGCGCGCGGTGAAGGTGACGGCGGCGGGCGAACGGGCACTCAGCGATCTGCTCGGCATCGATGCATCAATACTTCGGTGACAGCCGAAGCATCGATGACCTAGCATCGCGGCATGAGCAACCCCTCCTCCCCCACGGGCCGTTCCGAGCCCCTCGCACTGGCCGCCGCCGGTGTCACCGTCGTCCTGTGGGCCTCGGCCTTCGTGTCGATCCGCAGCGCGGGCGAGTCGTACGCGCCGGGCGCGCTGGCCCTGGGCCGGCTGCTGTCCGGCTCGCTCGTCCTGGTGGCGCTCCTGCTGATACGCCGCGAGGGCCTGCCGCCGCGCGCCGCCTGGCCGGGCATCATCGCCTCCGGGCTGCTGTGGTTCGGGGCGTACGCGGTCGCGCTCAACTGGGGCGAGCAGCTCGTCGACGCGGGCACGGCGTCCCTGGTGGTGAACGTGGCGCCGATCCTGATGGCGCTGCTCGCCAGCCGCTTCCTCGGCGAGGGCCTGCCGCCCCGGCTGCTCGCGGGGATGGTGGTCTCGTTCGCCGGTGCGGCGATCGTGGGCATCTCGATGTCGGGCGGCGGCGGAACGTCTCTGCTCGGCGTGGGCCTGTGCCTGGTCGCGGCCGTGACGTACGCGATCGGTGTGGTCGCGCAGAAGCCCGCGCTGGGGCACGCGACGCCGCTCCAGGCGACCGCGTACGGCTGCCTGATCGGCGCGGCGGCATGCCTGCCGTTCGCCGGACAGCTGGTCAGGGACGTGTCCCACGCCCCGCTCTCCGCCACCCTGAACATGGTCTACCTGGGCGTCTTCCCGACCGCCCTGGCCTTCACCACCTGGGCGTACGCGCTGAAGCGCACGACGGCCGGGAAGATGGGTGCGACCACCTACGCGGTGCCCGCGATCGTGGTCCTGATGTCGTGGCTGGTGCTGGACGAGGTGCCGGGGTGGGTGACGCTGCTCGGCGGCGTGGTGTGCCTGGCGGGGGTGGCGGTCTCGCGGTCGCGGGCGCGGCGTGCGACGGCTGCGGGGGTGGTGGCGGGATCCGCCACAACCCCCACCCCTACCGACGCCGAGAAGGTCTAGAAGACCACCAGGGCCCGGCCACCCTTACCCGCGAGCATGTTGTCGAAGGCGGCCGGGATGCCGTCCAGGGTGATGCGTTCGGTGACCATGGAGGCCAGATCGAGGCGGCCCGCCCGGATGTGTTCGGCGAGGACCGGAAGGTCGCGGGCCGGGTCGCTGTTGCCGTACACGCAGCCGGTGAGGGTACGGCCCCAGTGGAAGATCTCCAGGGCGTTGAAGGTGACCTGCTGGTCCTTGCCGCCGATACCGACGACGGTGGTGCGGCCGCCGCGGCGGGTGGATTCCCAGGCGGTACGGATGGTGGCGGCGCGGCCCACGCACTCGACGGCGACGTCGGCGCCGTGGCCCCCGGTGAGTCCCCGGACGTCCTTCGCGGTGGTGTCGCAGGAGACGAGGTAGTCGGTGGCTCCGGCCGCGCGGGCCAGTTCCTCCTTGGCCGGGGAGACGTCGACGGCGATGATCTGGGCCGCTCCGGCGATCCGGGCGGACTGGAGGGCCGCGAGTCCGACGCCGCCGACGCCGTACACGACGACGGTCTCGCCCTCGCGGACGCGGGCGCTGTAGTGGACGGCGCCGTATCCGGTGAGGACGGCGCAGCCGAGGAGGGCCGCGTCGGTGAGCGGGATGCCGGGCGGGGCGGGGATCACGCACTTCGCGGCGACGACGGTCTCTTCGGCGAAGGCGGCGACGTTGAGGCCGGGGTGAAGGTCGGTGCCGTCGGCCGTCGTACGGGCGTAGACGTCGCCGGCACCGGTGAGGGCTTCGGCGCACAGCCATACTTCGCCGAGCTCACAGGCGTGGCAACTGCCGCAGGAAGGCGCCCAGTTGAGGACGACGTCGTCGCCGGGGGCAAGGTGGGTGATGCCTTCGCCGACGGCGGTGATGGTGCCTGCTCCCTCGTGGCCGAGGACGGCCGGGACGGGCACGCGCATAGTGCCGTTCGTGAGGGAGAGGTCGGAGTGGCAGACGCCGGCGGCGGCGAGCCGGACACGAACTTGGCCGGGGGCGGGGGCGGGGAGGTCGATGTCGGTGACTTCGAGGGGGGAGCGGGGGGTACGGAGTATGGCGGCGCGGGTCATGCGGGGGCGCTCCTCGGGGTTGGGGGGGTTCGGGGGATGGGGGCGGTGTCGGAGGCGTGCGGTCGCGGGGGCGGGGCTCCGCGTGGGGGCCGCCCCCTTGCCCACCCGTCCCGCCCCCGGGGGGCGGCCCCGCTGCCCAAGGAGGCTAGGGGTGGGGTGGAGGGGCGGCCCCGCCGCCAAACAGAGCTAGCGGGCTAAGGGGCAGGCAGTTAGGGGCGCGGGGAACTGCGCGATCAGCCACGACGTACCCGCACGGCGACCACCGGCCCGCCCCCCACCCCCACCCCCCCCGTCCAAGCGGCCGCCAGCGCTCAGTGCTGGAGGGACTTCGTGTGGAGGTACTCCGCCAGCCCGTGAGGGCCCAGCTCGCGCCCCACACCCGACTGCTTGTAGCCACCAAAAGGCGCCAGCGGATTGAAGCGTCCGCCGTTGATGTCGACCTGACCCGCGTCCATCCCCCGCGCGAAGGCCGTCGCCGTCTCCTGGTCCGCCGCCCAGACCGCGCCCGCGAGCCCGTAGACCGTGCCGTTGGCGATGCGCAGGGCGTCCGCCTCGTCCTCGTACCGGAGGATCGAGAGGACCGGGCCGAAGATCTCCTCCTGGGCGATGGTCATGTCCGGGGTGACGTCGGCGAAGACGGTCGGTGAGACGTAGTACCCCTTGCCGAGGGGGGATTCGGGGCCGCCCGCGACGATCCGGGCGCCCTCCTCGACGCCCTTCTCGATGTAGCCCCGCACGCGCGCCTGCTGCTTGGCGTTGACGAGCGGGCCGACCCGCTCCCCCGGCGCGTACTTGGCGACCGCGTCCACGGCCAGCGACACCGCCTCGTCGTTGCTGTCCCGGTGGACCAGCATGCGGGTCCAGGCGCTGCACGTCTGACCGGAGTTGGACATGACATTGGCGACGCCCACGTTCACCGCCTTCGCGAGATCCGCGCCCGGCAGGATGACGTTCGCCGACTTGCCGCCCAGCTCCAGGGCGACCCGCTTGATCGCCGCGCCCGCGACCGCGCCGATCTGCCGGCCGACGGCGGTCGAGCCGGTGAAGGACACCAGGTCGACGCCCGGGTGCTCGGCGAGCGCCTGGCCCGCGACCGGTCCCAGGCCCGTGACCAGGTTGAACACACCGGCGGGCAGGCCGGCTTCGTGCACCACCTGGGCGAAGAGCTGCGCGGTCAGCGGGGTGTCCTCGGCGGGCTTGAGGACGACCGTGCAGCCCGCCGCCAGGGCGGGGGCTACTTTGGCAACGATCTGGTGCAGCGGGTAGTTCCAGGGCGTGATCGCCCCGACGACGCCGACAGGTTCAAAGTAGACGGTCGAGTTGCCGAGCTTCTCCTCGAAGGCGTACGTCGCGGCCAGTTCGGCGTACGAGCCGGCGACCAGGACCGGCAGCCCCGCGTGGACCGTCTGGGCGAGGGCGGGCGGTGCGCCCAGCTCGGCCGTGACGGTCTGCGCCATCTCGTCCTTGCGGGCGGCCAGGCCGTCCCGCAACGCACCGATCAGCGCGGCCCGTTCGGCCTGCGGGGTGGCCGCCCAGCCGGGGAACGCGTCTCGGGCGGCGCGCACCGCGGCGTCCACGTCGGCCGCCGTACCGGCCGGGACGTACCCGATGACCTGCTCGTCCGCCGGGTTCACGACGGCAATCGTGTCCTGGCCTTCGGCGGGCCGCCATGCGCCGCCGATGTACATGCCCCGCTGCGCCTGCACCGTCATCGAAGTTCCTCCACCGGTCCGGTCCGTCACTTCTTACGCGTTCCTACGCGCCCAAACTAGCGGTGTTAGTTTTTCGGCGCCAGGGTCACCTCGAACCCGTTCAGCACCGACGTCCCCGACAGCGGGTCGAGCAGCGAGCCGTCCAGCAGTTGGTTGACGTTGGTACCCGGGCGGGATGCCGCCACCGACATGCGGGTTCCGGGGCGGTCGTGGCCCCAGCCGTGCGGGAGGCTCACCACTCCGGTGCGTACCGCGTCCGTGATTTCCGCCGGGGCCTCCACCTCGCCGCCCGCGCCCCGGATCCGTACCGTCGCACCGTCGGTCACTCCCAGCCGCTGTGCGTCCAGCGGGTGGAGCTGGAGGGTGCAGCGGTTGGAGCCGCGGTTCAGGGCGGGCACGTTGTGCATCCAGCTGTTGTTGGAGCGCAGGTGCCGGCGTCCGACCAGGACCAGCGTGCCCTCCTCGCGCCGTTTGCCCAGGGCCTCGCGCAGCCGGGGCAGGTCGGCGGCGATCGGGGCGGGGAACAGTTCCACGCGTCCGCTGCGGGTCTTGAGGACCTGGCCGAGGCGGGGTTTCAGCGGGCCGAGGTCGATGCCGTGCGGGGCCGCGGCGACCTTGTCCAGGGTCAGGCCTTCGTAGGGGCCCAGGCGCAGCATCAGATCGAGGCGGCGTTCGGGTCCCGTACTACCGGTGAGTTCCGCCTTGAGCCGCGCCGCCTGTTCCTCCGCCAGGCCCGTCTTCGCGAGCGTACGGTCGATGACCAGGTCGTCGACGGCCGCCGGGTCGGCGCCGTGCATGCCACCGACGGCGAGGACGAGCCGGGCGTGGATCTCGCACTCGTCCAACAGTCCGGAGTCCGGTGCGAGCGGCACCGCGGCCGGCGTGTAGCGGACCTGGTCGTGGACCGCGAAGCCGTTGAACGCGAAGTCGAAGTGGGCGCTGCGGGAGGGCGGGGGCGGCGGAAGAATCACGTCCGCATGCCGGGACGTCTCGTTGAGGTAGGGGTCCACGGCGACCATGAAGTCGAGTCCGTCGGCGAGCGCCCGGTCGAGCCGGTCCCCGTCCGGGGCCGAGAGCACCGGGTTGGCCGCGATGGTGATCAGGGCGCGGATCCGGCCGTCCCCGGGTGTGGCGATCTCCTCGGCGAGTGCGGCGAGCGGCAGTTCACCCTTGGCCTCGGGGTGGCCGCCCACCCGGCTCCGCCACCTGCCGAGGTCGAATCCCCTGCCGGGGCCGGGAGTCCGGGGCTTCTGGGCGGTCGCGGAGAGCGGGAAGAGGGCGCCGCCGGGCCGGTCCAGGTTCCCGGTGAGTACGTTGAGTACGTCGACGAGCCAGTTGGCCAGCGTCCCGAACTCCACGGTGGAGCTGCCCACCCGCCCATACACCGCCGCCGTGGGCGCGGCGGCCAGCTCGCGCGCCACCTGCCGGATCTCCTCGGCGGGTACGTCGCTCATCGCGGCGACCGCCTCGGGCGTGAACTCGGCGACGGCGACGGCGACTTCGTCCACCCCCTCCAGCTGCTGCGCCTGCTCTCCCAGGTCGACCAGCTTCTCCTCGAAGAGGACGTGGGCGAGAGCGGCGAGGAACGCGGCGTCCGCACCGGGGCGGATCGCGAGGTGCCGGTCGGCGAGCTTCGCGGTGCGGGTGCGGCGCGGGTCGACGACGGTGAGCGTGCCGCCGCGCGCCTTCAGCGCCTTGAGCTTGCCGGGGAAGTCGGGTGCGGTGCACAGGCTCCCGTTGGAATCCAGGGGGTTGGCGCCGAGCAGCAGGAGGTGGTCGGTGCGGTCCAGGTCGGGGACGGGGATGGCGAACGGGTCGCCGAAGAGCAGCCCGCTGGAGACGTGCTTGGGCATCTGGTCGACCGTGCTGGCGGTGAACAGGCTGCGGGTCTTCAGGGTCGACAGCAGTACCGGCGGGTAGAGGGCGCCCGCCATGGTGTGCACGTTGGGGTTGCCGAGGACGACGCCGACCGCGTTGCCCCCGTACCTCTCGACGAGGGCGGGCACCCGGGCGGCGATCAGGTCGAAGGCCTCGCCCCAACTCGCCTCCCGCAGCTCCCCGTTGGTACGGACGAGGGGGCCGGTCAGCCGGTCGGGGTCGCCGTCCAGCTCGCCGAAGGCGGCCCCCTTGGGGCAGATGAAGCCCCGGCTGAAGACGTCCTCGGCGTCGCCGCGCGCACCGGTGACGCGGGTTCCCTCGATGGTGAGGGTGAGTCCGCAGGTGGCTTCGCAGAGCGGGCAGATGCGCAGGGCGGTTCGGGACACGGGGCTCTCCGGGGCGCGGCGGCGTGCGGACCCCGCGAGCATACCGACCGGTACGGCCAACGGGAACGGTCCCGACGGAGCAGTCCATCCCCCCCCCGCCCCTCGGCCTTCACTCCCGCACGTACGCCGCCTGTACGCCGCCCGTACGCCGCCTCAGTCCAGCACGCGCGCCAGATAGGCCCGCAGCAGCTCCCGCGCCTCCTGCACCACCTCGGGGTCGCCCGACGGGGCGCTGCGGAAGGCGAGCTGGAGGACCGCGTCCGCCGCTTCCACCGCGACCAGGAAGGTGCGGCGCAGCTCCTCGTCCGGGGTGCGGCCGATGTGTGCGGAGAGCAGGGTGGTGAGCCGGTCGGCGACCCGGTGGTTGGATTCGTCGGCCGGGCGGCCCAGCGGTATCTGCATGCCGAAGTCGACGAGCGTGAAGCCGGGCACGCTGCGGCGCATCGCCAGGTACTCGTCGAGGACGACGTCGATCGCGCCCCGCCAGTCGGCGCCCGCGAGCGCGGCGACGCCCGCGCCGACCCGCTCCGCATAGTGGTCGAGGTTGCGCAGGGCCAGGGCGTCGGCCAGGGCGCGTTTGTTGCCGAAGAAGCGGTAGACGGACCCGATCGGCACTCCGGCGCGTGCGGCGACCGCGCGGGTGCTCAGTTCCTCGTACCCCACCTCGTCGAGGAGGGCGGCACACGCGTCGAGTATCCGGGTGAGCCGCTCCGCGCTGCGCTGCTGCACGGGGGCGCGGCGCAGGGCGGCGGCCACCGGCGGAACACCGAGGGGATCGACATCGGCCACCGACGGGACGCCGGGCCGCCGGGAGCCGGGCGGCGGGACGTCGCTCTCGTATCCGTGGGTCACCCGCTCATCATGCCGCCCACGCGTTTCGGCCCGGCCCTTTGCCCGCCGTTGACGTTCCGGGCGCACAATCCTACTGTCACGCATAGGATTCCCTTGCGAGCCTATTCACGAGCCCTTATTCACGAGCCTTATTTCACCGGGAACCGGGAGTGGACGATGAGCGGCAACGGCACGGACCAACACGTCGAAGCGGCACGGAAGGCCGCGGAGGGCCTGGCGTACTCCTCGGGCTTCGGCAACGCACACAGTTCGGAGGCTGTTCCCGGCGCGCTCCCCGATGGCCGGAACTCGCCGCAGCGCGCCCCGCTGGGGCTGTACGCGGAGCAGCTGAGCGGCAGCGCCTTCACCGAGCCCCGCGCGCACAACCACCGCTCCTGGCTGTACCGGATCCGCCCCTCCGCCGCCCACCCGCCGTTCTCCCGCGTCGACAACGGCAGCATCCGGAGCGCCCCCTTCACCGAGAGCGTCCCGGATCCCAACCGGCTGCGCTGGAACCCGCTCCCCGACCCCGCCCCCGGCACCGACTTCCTGGCCGGTCTCTGGACGCTCGGCGGCAACGGCGACGCCACCCAGCGCACCGGCATGGCGATCCACCTCTACCACGCCAACTCCCCCATGCAGGACCGGGTGTTCAGCGACTCGGACGGTGAGCTGCTGATCGTGCCCGAGCACGGCGCTCTGCTGCTGCGCACCGAGTTCGGCCTGCTGCGCGCCGAGCCCGGCGAGGTCGCCCTGATCCCGCGCGGCATCCGCTTTCGCGTGGAGCTGCTCGACGCCACCGCCCGGGGCTACGTCTGCGAGAACTACGGCGCCCCCTTCCAGCTCCCCGACCTCGGCCCGATCGGCGCCAACGGCCTTGCCAACGCACGGGACTTCCGCGCGCCGGTCGCCGCGTACGAGGAGGTCGAGGGCCCGGTCGAGGTGGTCAACAAGTTCTGCGGCAACCTCTGGTCGGCCGTCTACGACCACTCTCCGCTCGACGTCGTCGCCTGGCACGGCAATCACGTTCCGTACGTCTACGACCTGCACCGCTTCAACGTCATCGGCTCGATCTCGTACGACCACCCGGACCCGTCGATCTTCACGGTCCTGACCTCGCCGAGCGACACCCCGGGCCTGGCGGGCGTCGACTTCGTCGTCTTCGCACCGCGCTGGCTGGTCGGCGAGGACACGTTCCGGCCGCCGTACTTCCACCGGAACGTGATGAGCGAGTACATGGGCCTCATCGAGGGCGCGTACGACGCCAAGGCGGAAGGCTTCGTACCCGGCGGCGGCTCGCTGCACAACATGATGTCGGCGCACGGTCCCGACCGGGAGACCTTCGACCGGGCGAGCGCCGCCGAGCTGAAGCCGCAGAAGATCGACGACGGTCTGGCGTTCATGTTCGAGACGCGCTGGCCGGTGACGGCGACCGGGCAGGCCGCGGAGGCCGATCACCTTCAGTCCGCGTACGACGACGTGTGGCAGGGTCTTCAGCGACACTTCCGCCCGTAGCCGCACGCAGGACCGACGGAGACCCGCCGTGACCGCCTTCGCCCCCGACTCCCTCGTCCTGAACCGGAAGCTCCCGCTCTGGTATCAGGTCTCCCAGTCTCTGCGTGCCTCGATACTGGGCCGTACCCCCGACGCCTCGCTGCGGCTGCCCACCGAGGAGCAGCTCGCCGCGCACTACGGGGTCAGCGTCCTGACCATGCGCCAGGCGCTCAAGGAGCTGGAGGCGGAGGGCCTGATCAGCAGGCACCGGCGGCGGGGCACGTTCATCGAGCCGGGGGCCAGGCGGAGCGCCCCGCGCCGTCTCCTCGGCTCGATCGACGCGATCGTGGCCCAGCAGTCGGGCGAGCCGACCACGCTGCTCGGCCACGGCCCGGTCCCGGTGCCCGGCGAGCTGACCGAGTACTTCCCGGACGTGGCCGAGGTGATGACGTACCGGCGGCTGCGGCACGACGCGGAGAGCGGCGAGCCCACCAACTGGGCCGAGAACGCGGTACGGCCGGAGATCGCCGACCGGCTCAAGGCCGACGACCTGGAGCGCTGGCCCATGACGAAGGTACTGCGCGACCTCGTCGGCGTACGCATCAGCCGCATCACCGACACCATCGAGGCCACTCTGGCCGACCCGGAGACGGCCGGCCTGCTGAACGTCCCGCTGCTGTCGCCGATCCTGCACTACACGGGTGTGACGTACGACGTGGACGGCCGGGTCGTGGACGTGGCGCGGATCCGCTACCGGGGCGACCGGTTCTCCTTCACCGTGACGGTCGAGGCGAACTGACCCCGGGGCGGCCGACGGATCGGCCGCCGTCCCCCGCACCGCCTACGATGCGGGGCGTGAGCGATGTTGCCGAAACGCCGCAGACTCTGCTTCCCCTGCTGCTCGACGACCTGATGCCGTGGTCCGTGCCGCCGCTGCGCCTGGGGCGCGGGTGGGTGAAGGGCCCGGATCCCGCCTCTCTGCGGGCGCGCTGGGACGCGGTGATACGGGCTGCGGCCGCGGACCGCGACGCACTCTTCGGCCCGACCCGCCTCCGTACGCCCGGCACCTCGGTCGCCGCACTGCCCGGCCAGCGGACCGCCACGACCCGCTTCGCCGCCGAGTCGGGGCGCTGCCCAGAGCCGGTGCGCGTCCTGCACGGCCCGTTCGACGAGCAGTGGCTGATTCCCGACCACCGTCTGATCGACGCGGCCCGCCCCGAACTGTGGCGGGTTCTCGACTCCACCCACCAGGTCTTCGCCGTCGAGCAGGGGTACGTTCCCGGGGCGCCCGGCCCCGCCCTGCTCGCCACCGCACTGCTGCCCGACGGCCGCTCCCCCGCGGGCCGGCCGGGGCGCATCCGCCCCCTGTACCGCAGGCCGGGCGGCCGGGAGCCCAATCTGACGCCGGGCCTGACCCGCTTCCTGAGCGGGCTCTACGGCCGCGCGGTCGCCCCCGAGGACGTACTCGACTGGGCCCTGGCCGCCGCACGGCCGTCCGCGCGGGGCGCGGTGGTGCCGCTGCCCCGGGACGCCGCGGTGTGGTCGGCCGGGGTGGAGCGGGGCCACCGGCTGCGCACACTCCAGCTGCGGGGCGCGCACGGCGCCGAGCGCCCGCGCCTGCCGGGCGGGCGGCGCCCCTATGTGCGGGCGACGCTCCCGCCGCGGCCCGACTCGATCGCGTACGACCGTGCGGAATCGGCCCTGCTGCTCGGCTCCACGGGTCGGATCTCGCCGGTGCCCGAGGCGGCGTGGACGTACGAGGTGGGCGGGGTGCGGATCCTGGAGCGGTGGTTCGAGGAGCGGACCGCGGCCGCACCTGCGGGCACGCTGGAGGCGATCCGGCCGGGGGCGTGGCCGCAGGAGTGGGCGTCGGAGCTGCTGGAGCTGGTGACGGTGCTGGCGCTGCACGCGGAACTTGCGGGCGAGAAGCCGGAGTTGGACGAGGGTGATCGGCTCACCCGGGCGGAGCTCGGCGCGGCGGGCGTTCTGCCCGTACCGGGGGCGGCTCGGCGGCCGGCGTCGGTCCTCGACCATCACGAGGAGGGTCCGGGAGGCCAGTTCGCACTTCTCTGAAGCCGTTCCGGTCCGAAGCTGCTCCGGTCCGAAGCTGCTCCGGCCTGAAAGCTGCTCCGGTCCGAAACTGTGCCGGGGCAGCCAAAAGCCGCCCCACTGCCCCGGGAATGACGGATGGATTGGGCAGTCGAGCGGCCTCTGCAATGTGCGCGCGGGGTCGGCCGCCGCCGTCAGCCTCGGTGGCTGCCGAACAACGACCGGCGCAGCCGCCTGAGCGGCGCGAACAGCGAGACGCGCGAGATCCGCGTGCCCCTGCTGGTGTTGCGTGTACGCGGCACCTCACGCGAGGTCAGTTCACGCATCAGCATCGTGGCCTCGGCCGTCTCGCGCTGCGGGACGGCAGGGCCGCCCAGCACCGAGAGATGGCGGTCGAGCCGCGAGCTGGTCGCACTGCTCCCGCATGTGATGGCAGGCACCCGGGGCCTGCTGCGCACCGTTATCTGTTCCATGTCACTCCCCACCCGTACGAGGGCACCCGTCACCGGGCAGGTTAACCCTATCCCCCCGTCGTGACACCCGTGTATCCCGCCCACGGGATTCATCACAGGGGTATCAGTGTTGACGGACCGTAATTGTTCAAGGGGGCTGCAGGAAGGCGCAGTTGAGCTAACTTGGAATGGTTTCGACCATGATGCCGCCATGCTGCGGATCGGGGGATCTGTCCTGTGAGCGAAGTGCCGGGCGAAGAACGGGTGGTGACGGGCCGATACCGCCTTCTGGCCCCCTTGGGGCAGGGCGGGATGGGCATCGTCTGGCGGGCCCGCGACGAGGTGCTGGGCCGCGAGGTCGCCGTGAAGGAGGTCCGGGCGCCGGCCGGGCTCGGCGGCACCGACCAGACGCGGCTGTACGCCCGGCTGGAGCGGGAGGCGTGGGCGGCGGCCCGGATCTCGCACCGCAACGTGGTGACGGTGTACGACGTGGCGACCGAGGACGGCCGCCCGTGGATCGTCATGGAGCTTGTACGGGGGCTGAGCCTGTCGGACGTCCTGGAGGCGGACGGCGCGCTCGCCCCGCAGCGGGCCGCGCACATCGGCGCCGAGGTCGTCGCCGCGCTGCGGGCGGCGCACGACGCCGGGGTGCTGCACCGGGACGTCAAGCCCGGCAACGTACTGATCGGGAACGACGGGCGGGTGGTCCTCACCGACTTCGGGATCGCCATGGTCGAGGGCACCTCCGCGCTGACGATGACGGGCGAGCTGATCGGCTCGCCGGAGTTCCTGGCGCCCGAGCGGGCGCTGGGGCGCACACCCGGTCCCGAGTCGGACCTGTGGGCGCTGGGCGTGATGCTGTACGCGGCGGTCGAGGGGAGCACTCCGTTCCGGATGGACACGCCGCTCTCCACACTGCGTGCGGTGGTGGACGAGGAACTGCCGCCGCCGACCAGGGCGGGGGCGCTGCGCCCGGTGATCGAGGGGCTGCTGCGCAAGGATCCGGCCGAGCGGATGTCGGCCGCGGAGGCCGAGCGGCAACTGCGGCTGGTGGCGTCCGGGGGCACGGTGCGGGGCACCGGGGGCGGGGCGGCGCACAGCAGCCCGACGGTCACGGCCTCGACGCCCCGGCGGCCCGTGCCGGTGCCGTTGCCCTCGCCGGGGCCCGGCAGCGGATCGTACGGGCCGGTGGGCGGGCGGACGGGGCAGGGCGAGCAGTACGGGCAGACGGGCCGGACCACGGCCACGCAGGAGCAGCCCCGCCGGTCGGTCGCGCTGCTCGCGCTCGGCGTCGCGGTGCTGCTGCTCGCCGTCGCCGGGCTGGTCTACGCACTGACCAGGAAGGATGACCCGGGCACCGGGACCAGCGCGGGCACGACCGGCGCAAACACCAACTCCGGTGGCTCCGACGGGAGTTCGGGGGCCGCCAATGGCGGCAAGCCCTCCCCCACCGACACCTTGGGCAACAGCACCGGCACTACGGGCAACGGGAACAACAGCAACTCGACCGGCAGCAACACCTCCACCAACGGCGGCACGACGACCGCGCCGCCCCGGCAGACGGTCAAGGTGACCGCGCACGCCGTGCGCGGCAGTTACTCCGGGAAGTGCCCGGCGCCCGAGTCGGCGGCGCCCGTCTTCGGTGCGACGATCACGGTCGGGCGGGCGCCCGCCAAGGTCGAGTACCGCTGGAAGACCGGCAGCGGGGACTCGTCCGACTCCGGCTGGAACACGCTGAGCCTCCCCGCCGGAACGACGTCGCAGGAGGTGCAGCACGTGGAACTGGCGTTCAAGGCCGGGGCGACCTGGAACGACTCGATCCGGGTGGAGGTGCGGAGCCCGCTCCACGCGGTATCCAACTCCGTGTCCTTCACGGTCACTTGTGACGAGGGGACCCCGACCCCGACGGGCGGGCTCCCCTCGCCACCGGCTTCGACGCCGTACGGGATCAGGCCGTAGCGGTCATCACCGGGAGGTAGCCGCCGGACTGTCCGGCCGCGGTCGGGTGGTAGGACTCGCCGATGTTGCCCCAGTTGAGGCTGTGCAGCCACGGCGACGAGGTGCAGATCTCGTGGCCGCTGAAGGTGGAGGCGACCCCGGCGAAGGTGTAGCCGTGGTCGGCGGCGCGCTTGGCGGTCGCGTCGTTGAGGTAGTCGGCCGCGCTGTTGATGGCCGTACGGGACTTCTCGCTGAGACCGACCGAACAGGTGCCTCCGATCTTGTAGAAGCGGGGGTAGCCGAGGACGACGACGCGGGCGGACGGGGATTTGGCTCTGATGCCGTCGTAGACGGCGTCGAGCTTTCCGGGCAGTGTCGAGTCGACGTAGGCGCGGGCCTGGTTGACCCGGTTGATGCAGGCGGACTCGCCCTGCAGGACGCAGGTCGTCATGACGTCGGCGAAGCCCGCGTCGTTGCCGCCCACGGTGATGCTGACGAGGTCGGTGGCGGCGCTGAGCGCCGTCAACTGACTTCCGGTGACGTCACCCGTACGAGCACCGCTGCACGCGGCGAAGGCGAAGCTTGTGGGTGAGGACTTGGCCGCCCAGAGGACCGGGTAGGCCTTGGTGCTGCGCTTGCAGTTGCCGCTGGAACCGTCGTAGCTTCCGGCGCCGACTCCCGAGGAGTACGAGTCGCCGAGGGCCACGTAGTCGACGCCCTGTGCCTTCTGGTCCGCACTGGCGACGCCCGCGCCGGTGAGGGCGAGGGCTCCGAAGAGCACGAACGAGGATGAGAATGCCGCGAATCGGGACAGTTTCATGGAACCTCCCTTAGCAGGTTTTCCGCCACTCGTTTCGTACCAGCCCCAGTGACTCACCGGTAGTGTTCATGCCAAGAACATTCGGCTCGGATCTTCTTTACACTTTTTCCGCATCCTTGACGGCACTCCGCAGCCTGCGCGACATTGAAGCCCGGCATCCGGCGCGTCGGGGGGCAAAGTCGCCAATGCAGACCATGCAGAACATCAGTGACAAGCCGTCAGGCAGCGGCGGAGCGGGACGTGAAGTTCTCCTCCTGGCCGCCGGGGCGGCACTCGCCGTTGCCGCGGCGGGGGCGTTCCTCGCGTTCACCGACATGTCGTCGCCGCTGCGGGCACCGTTCACCGTCGTCTTCATGGTGGTGGCTCCGGGTGCGGCCGTGGCGATGTGGCTGCGCGCTCTGGATCCGCTGGGCCGCACGGTGGCGTCCGCGGCGGCGGCCCTGGCACTCAACCTGCTCGTGGCACAGGCCATGCTGGCCATGCACCTCTGGTCGTTCAGGGGCGGGATCGCGGCGGTCGCCGGGATCAGCGCCCTCCTCTTCCTGCTCACACTGGTACGGCGCCGAGGCGGCCGTACGGCGAGAAGGCAGGCATCCTGACGTGGACAACCCTCGCGCACGCTCCCGTGGAAGCTCTCGCGCCGCCGGCTCGCGGCCCGACCTCACCGTCCACCGCCCCGGCGAGCTCAGCGCCGCCGACCGGGCGTCCTGGACGGCCATGCAGGCCAAGGCGCATCTGCACGGCTCGCCCGAGCTGGCGAACCCCTTCCTGTCCCCCGAGTTCGCGCTGGCGCTCGGCCGGTGCCGGCGCGGGGTGCGGATCGGGGTCGTACGGGAAGGGGGCGAGCCGGCCGCGTTCTTCGCGTACCAGAGATCCACCACCGGCGTGGGCCGGGCACTGGGACTGGGCGTCTCCGACAGCCAGGGCCTCGTGCACAGACCAGGCTTCGAGTGGGACGCCCGCGCGATGCTGCGGGCGTGCGGGCTCGCGGTGTGGGAATTCGACCATCTCGCGCAGGGACAGGGCGCGTTCGAGGCCGGGGCGACCGGCACGTTCGCCTCACCGGTGATCGACACCCTGGACGGCTACGACGCGTACCTGGCCCATCTGCGGGTCCACTCGCCGAAGTTCCTCAAGACGACGCAGGCCAAGGAGCGCAGGCTCGGCCGGCAGGTCGGCGAGGTGCGGTACGTGCACGACGAGCGCGACCCGGCGGCGCTGCGGGCGCTGATGCGGTGGAAGTCCGCGCAGTACCGCAGGACCGGGCGCAGCGACCGCTTCTCGCAGGAGTGGATCATCCGGCTGGTGGAGCAGCTCTTCCACACCCGCACAGACTCCTTCACGGGGCTGCTGTCGGTGCTGTATGCGGGCGGCCGGCCGATCGCGGCGCACTTCGGGCCGCGCTCGGAACGGATCATCTCCAATTGGTTCCCGGCCTACGACCCGGAGTTCGCAAAATATTCGCCGGGTTTGCTGATGCAGCTCAAGATCGCGGAATCGGCGGCCTCGGAGGGGATCGCCTACATCGATCTGGGGCGCGGCCAGAAAGAGTACAAGGATTCCCTCAAGACCAGGGAGATCATGGTCTCGGAGGGATGGGTAATGCGCCGTCACCCGGTGGCATTCGGCCACCGGGCACACCGTGCTCCGGTGCGTGCGCTGCGCAATACGGTGGTGGAACGGCCGGAACTGTTCGAGCCTGCGGACAGGCTCCTCAAACGGATCGGGGAAATCCGATCGGGGCGGTTCCGGATGTGACCGTCGAAGTACGGCCAAAGTCACAAAAAAGCGAGGCTACGTTCCAGGTCTTGCCATAGGGTCCCAATCATCAATACCGTCATACATCCACCCGCAAAGGCCCATCAAGCAAAGCGGCTCTAGGGGAGGGCTCAAGCGTCGCGATGGAGGCCGGAGCGGGAGCGCGGTAGGGGGGTGCCGTGCTCGGCGAGGGAAGATTTTTGCCGGGGCACGTTCCGCGCGGATCAATTGCCAGATCACCCAACCAGTACGGCCGAACCAGCACGGAGCACGATTCCGTCATGGCCGGGGTGAAACCCCCCTTTCGAACCGGAAACTCATCCGGACCGCCCGGGGGCGGGCGGTCCACCGGTGGAGAGGGAAAAGACTCATGAGCTCATTTCTCCGACCCGCGGTACCCGGACAGGATCCGCTCGGCGATCCGTCCACGAATGGCAACAGCCGCAGCAGCGCGATCAAGAAAAGCCTGAAGTACCGGCCCATCTCTTCGCATCTCGCGATCACCGTGCCTGTGAGCGTCGTGATCCCCGCCATGAACGAGGCGGAAAATCTTCCGTACGTCTTCAAGACCCTGCCCGAATGGATTCACGAAGTCGTTCTCGTCGACGGGAATTCCACCGACGACACGGTGCAGGTGGCCCGTGACCTGTGGCCGGACGTGAAGGTCGTCCGGCAGACAGGAAAGGGCAAGGGCGACGCGCTGATCACGGGATTCGCCGCGTGCACGGGCGACATCATCGTGATGGTCGACGCGGACGGCTCGGCCGACGGCCACGAGATCGTCAGCTATGTCTCCGCGCTGGTCTCGGGCGCCGACTTCGCGAAGGGCTCGCGCTTCGCGAACGGCGGCGGTACCGACGACATGACGCCCATCCGCAAGCTGGGCAACTGGGTGCTGTGCACGGTGGTCAACGCCAAGTTCGGCGCCCGCTACACCGACCTGTGCTACGGCTACAACGCCTTCTGGCGGCACTGCCTCGACAAGATCGACCTCGACTGCACCGGCTTCGAGGTGGAGACCCTGATGAACATCCGGGTCGTCAAGGCGGGCCTGCGCGTCCAGGAGATACCCAGCCACGAGTTCGAGCGCATCCACGGCGTGAGCAACCTCAGCGCCGTGCGCGACGGGCTGCGGGTGCTCAGGGTGATCCTCAAGGAGCACGGCAAGCGGCACGGCAGGCGCCACGCGGCACTGCCCGTCGTGGCGCCCCGCCGGATCATCGGCCGGGGAGAGGCGTCTTGAGAGCACAGCCCACCGAGGAGTTCTCCGTGGTGGTCTGCGTGTACACCGAGGACCGCTGGGAGGACATCCTCGCGGCGGTCTCCTCGGTGCACGCGCAGTCGCGGCCGGCGGCGGAGACGCTGCTGGTCGTGGACCACAATCCGGCACTGCTGGAGCGGCTGGAGAAGGAGTACAAGGACTGCGACAGCACGCGGCCGGTGCGGGTGCTCGCCAACGCGGGCCCGCGCGGTCTTTCCGCGGGCCGCAACACCGGCATCGCCGCGGCCCGCGGCTCGCTCGTCGCCTTCCTCGACGACGACGCCGTCGCCGAGCGGGACTGGCTGCACCACTTCGCCGCCGGTTACGCCGATCCGCGCGTCATGGCCGTCGGCGGCCGGACCATGCCCGCATGGGCGTCCGGCGGGCGGCCCGACTGGTTCCCCGAGGAGTTCGACTGGGTCGTCGGCTGTACGTACAAGGGCATCCCGCAGGGAAAGGTGCCAGTCCGCAACGTCCTGGGCGGCAACGCCTCGTTCCGCAGGTCCGCCTTCGACGCGGCGGGCGGCTTCGCCACCGGCATCGGCCGGGACGGCGACAAACGGCCGCTGGGCTGCGAGGAGACCGAGCTGTGCATCAGGCTCGGCAAGGCGCTCCCGGACGCGGTGCTCCTGATCGACGACCGGGCGGTCATCCACCACAAGGTCCCCGCGGTTCGGGAAAGGTTCGGCTATTTCCGCACCCGGGCGTACGCGGAGGGCTTGTCGAAAGCGCTCGTGGCGCGAAGTGTGGGGGCGGGCAAGGGACTTGAGTCCGAACGCCGGTACACGACGCGGGTGCTGCCCGGGGGCATCGTCCGCGGGCTGCGGGACGCGCTCCTCGGTCGCCGGGGCGGCGCGGGCCGGGCGGGGGCCATCGTGACCGGAGTGGCCGCGGCGGCGGGCGGGTACGTACTGGGGAGCGTACGGGCCCGCAGGGGAGGCGGGATTTTCACGCCTCCCCCGATCGCACCACTGACGCACGGCGCGGGCGGGGAGAGCGAGGGACGCAAGGGGGCGCACGCATGAGAAGCACCGCTGTGAGCACGGGGACCGCCCAGGCCGGGACCGCTGTTCCGATCCTGATGTACCACGCCGTCGGGCACCGGCCGGCCGAGGCGGCGTACGGGCTGTCCGTGTCGCCGGAGTCGTTCGCCGAGCAGCTGGCACTGCTCGACGGAAACGGCTTCACCCCTGTCACCACAGGGGAGTTGGGGGGTTCCTGGCGGTCGGGGCGCACCGTCCTGCCGCCGAAGCCCGTCCTGATCACCTTCGACGACGGGTACGAGGGCGTGCACCGGCACGCGCTGCCCTCGCTCGTCAAGCACGGCTTCCGGTCCAGCCTGTTCGTCTCGACGGGCTGGCTGCGGGGCCGGTACGACGAGGGGGGCGCGCTCGACACCATGCTCGACTGGGACCAGGTCCGCGAACTCGCCGCCGCGGGCGCGGAGATCGGCGGGCACAGTCACAGCCATCCGCAGCTGGACCAGCTCGACGACGACCGGCTGCGGCACGAGGTGCTGCGCTGCCGGGAGCTGGTCGCCGACGAGCTCGGGAGCGCTCCCGTTTCGTTCGCGTACCCGTACGGCTACTCCAGCCGGCGGGTCCGCGCGGCGGTGCGGGACGCCGGGTTCGGGCAGGCCCTCGCGGTGAACAACGCCCTGGCCACGCGGGGCCAGGGCCCGTACGCCCTGCGCCGGGTGACCGTCCAGCGCGGCACCGACATCGGGCGGTTCGAGCGGATGGTGGAGAACCGGGCGACCTTCCGCGACTTCGCCAGGGAGCGGGCACTCACCCGGGGATACGCGGTGGTGCGCAGATCCCGGTCCGCCGTCCGCCTCGCCCGGCAGTCCCGAGAGGCGGCGCGGACCCGAGAGACGGACCGGGCCCGTGAGGCGGACCGGGCCCGAGAGGCAGCACAGTCCCGAGAGGGAGCCGCCAGCCGTGTCTGACACGACCACCGCCCAGGCCGAGAACGACACCGGGGAGAACAGAGCGGTGGCGGGGGGACGCCCGCCGGTCCCGCCCGCCCGGAAACTGCGGCTGCCGGTCCCCGGGAAGGGCGGCGGCAGCCCGCTCTTCCGCAACGCCTACGCCCTGATGCTCAACACGGGTGTCAGCGCACTGCTCGGCCTGAGCTTCTGGCTGCTCGCGGCGCGTTACTACACGCCCGCCGCGGTCGGTCAGGGGTCGGCGGCGATCGCCGCGATGAAGCTGCTCGCCGGGCTCGCCGCGCTCACTCTGACCGGGGCCCTGGCACGGTTCATCCCGGTGTCCGGGCGCCGCACCGGGCGGCTGGTGTTCCGTACGTACGCGGGGAGTTCCCTGGCCGTCGCGGTGGCGGCCGGGTTCTTCCTGCTCACGCTCGACTTCTGGGGGCCTTCGTACAAGTTCCTGCACGGGCCGCTCAACGGTCTCGGCTTCATCCTCGCGGTGGTCATGTGGTCGCTGCTGACGCTCCAGGACGGGGTGCTGACGGGGCTGCGCAGCGCACTGTGGGTGCCGGTTGGCAACACCGTCTTCTCGGCGGTGAAGCTGGTACTGCTGGTGCTGATCGCCACGTCGATCCCAACCGCGGGCGTCTTCGTGTCGTGGGTGGCGGCGATCGCGGTGTCGGTGATCCCGCTGGGCTTCCTGGTGTTCCGCAAGCTGGTGCCCCGGCACGTGAAGGCGACCGAGGGGCTGGCCGAGCCGCCGACGATGCGGCAGATGGGGCGGTTCCTGGCCGGTGACTACACCGGTTCGCTGTTCTCGCTGGCCGTGGTCTACCTGGTGCCGGTGATCGTCGCCTCGCAGGTCAGCTCGTCGGACAACGCGTACTTCTACATCACCACCACCATCGGCGGCACCGTCAACCTGCTCGCCATCAACATGGGCGCCTCGCTCACCGTCGAGGGCGCGCACGACCCGGCGTCGCTGGCCCGCAACTGCCGGGCGTCGCTGAAGAAGATGGCGAAGCTGATGGTGCCGGTGGCGGCCGTCCTCTTCTTCGGGGCGCCGTACATCCTGCATGTCTTCGGCGCGGGATACGCGGAGGCGGCCACTGCGCTGCTGCGCTGGTTCGCGGTCGGCGCGCTGCTGCGGGTGATCATCGAGGTGTACTTCGCGGTGCTGCGGGCACAGAGCCGCACCGGTGGACTCGCCTATCTCCAGGGCGGGTTGTGCGTCCTGGTGCTCGGGCTGACGCTGCTCCTGCTGCCCCGGCTGGGGCTGACGGGGGCGGGCGTCGCCGAGGTGTCGAGCCTCGCGGTGGTCGCGACGGTCGCGGCCTTCAAGCTGTACGGGGTGGTCAGGTCGGCTCCGGCCCAGAAGGCTCCCGCACGGACGGAGCCCGGCCCCGAGGACGTACCGGACGAGGCGCAGGAGAAGGCGGAGGCGGAGGAGAAGGCACATGCCGGGCCCCGGGAGGAGGTCGCCGCCGCCGTGGAGGCGCCCCGCGAGAGCCCGCGCTGGGCGTTGCGGACGGCGCTGGGCGACGCACGGACGCTGCCGCTGGGCACCCACGCCGACTTCGACCACCAGGAGCGCAGACCGGACGTACGGATCGGCCCGGAGACTCCGGCGGCCGGGCTGTACATCCCCCGGGGGCCCTCCGGAGTCGTACCGGACATGAAGAAGCCGGAGGAAGGGAAGCCGGGGGCCGACGAGAGCGCCGACGAGGGCGGGGAGCATCGGCCGACCTGGGCGCTGCGGCTGCCCGCACCGCCTCCCGGGCGCTTCGCCAAGTCCCATGCACCGCACGGTACTTCGGACGCCGAGAGGACCGCGTCGACCTCGTCGACCCCGCTCGCCCTACCGTCCGCCGAGGAGAGTGCGGAGCCCGCCCGTCCGGTGGACGGAGCCGGTAACGAGACGGGCGGTGACGGGACGGGCGGTGACGAGACGGGCGAGGGCACCGCTCCCCCGCCGCACCGCGTCCTGCTCGTGCTCCGCAGCCGTGTGCCCGAACTGGCCCTGGGCGCACTGCTGTTGGCCGCCGTACTGCTGTACTGGATCCCGGTGCGGTCCATCGACGAGGCGGACCTGGAGCAGATCGGCGGGCTCGGGCTGGTCACCGTACTGCCCCTCGCCACGCTGATCGGTGCCGTGCTGCTCGTGGTGTCGTTCGCGTCGATGCTGTGGCTGGAGCGGCCGAGGACCGCTCTCCTCGCCGTGGCGCTGATCGCGACCGTGGTGTCGCTGCACGCACTGCCCGCCGTCCTGGAGGAGGCGCCGCGCTTCCCGACGGCCTGGCAGCACCTGGGCTTCATGGACTACATCGACCGCACCGGGACCTCCGTACCGGATCTGGACGCCCGGTGGAGCTGGCCCGGATTCTTCGCGGCGGCGACGTTCGTGGCGCAGGCGTGCGGAATCTCCGACATGTCGGAGGTCATCCGCTGGTGGCCGCTGACCATGCAACTCCTGTACCTGGCACCGCTGTTCCTTCTGATGAAGTCGATGCGGGCGAGCTGGCGGGCGAAGTGGGCGGGTGTCTGGTTCTTCGTGCTGAGCGGCTGGGTCGGCCAGGACTACTTCTCGCCGCAGGGCTACACCTACCTCCTCTATCTCGCCTTCGTGGCGATCCTGCTGGTGTGGTTCCGCGAGCCGCGCGTCATCTGGACGAAGCGGCGGCCCGGCGAGGCGGAGGTGCGGCCTGCCGGGCGGCGCGAGAAGGCGACGCTGTTGGTGGTGCTGATCGCCCTGTTCGCGGGGACGGTCCCGGCGCACCAGCTGACCCCGTTCGTGATGGTCGGGGTGCTGGCGCTGCTGGTGATGTCCGGGCGGTCCACGCTGCGCGGACTGCCGATCCTGCTCACCGTGCTGGTCGCGGTGTGGATCGGCTTCTTCGCCGAGCCGTACTGGTCCGGGCACTTCGAGGAACTCTTCGGCGGGATCGGCGGGCTGGGCGACAACGTGTCCTCGTCGGTGGCCGGCCGCATCGAGGGCGGCAGCTCCACGCACAAGCTGGTGCTTTACGTACGGGTGGCGATGGCCGGCGGTGTGATGGCGCTGGCCTGCTGGGGATGGTCGCGGCGCCGGTTCGCGGGCTACAGCGAACGCTCGCTGCTTGTCCTCGCGTTCGTGCCGTTCGTCATGCTCGGCATGCAGTCGTACGGCGGCGAGATGGCGCTGCGCGTCTTCATGTTCGCGCTGCCGGGCGCGGCCCTCCTCGCGGGCCTGGCCTTCTTCCCCCGTACCGGCGCCACCCGGGCCGAACGGGACGCGGACCGCACCAGCCTCGCCCCGCTCGCCGCACTGCTGGCCGGGCTCGTCCTGATGGGCGGCTTCCTGGTCGCGCGCTGGGGCAACGAGGCGTTCGAGCGGGTACGGGCGGGCGAGGTCGCGGCGATGGAGTACGTGTACGCGCACGACGAGCCGACGACGCGGCTGCTGTGGATGAGCAGCGACATCCTCGAAAACGTCACGCCCGCGATGCCGTGGGGCGCCAAGGACATGGAGAAGGTGCAGTACGAACCGACGGCGGCGCCGCGCGACCCGGTGCTGGTGGCCTCTCTCGTCAAGTCGCTGAAGGACGCGGGCCCGAACTCGTACCTGATGATCAACCGCAGTCAGACGGTCTACCTCCAGATGGACTCGGGCTACGCGGCGAGCTGGGAGCGGCGGCTGGTCCAGAATTTGACCGCCAGGCCCGAGCTGAAGAAGGTACTGACCAACCCGGACGTGACGCTCTTCGCGCTGGCCAAGCAGCCGGACGGGCCGGTCGCGAAGGCGGAACCGGGGCCGATCGGGCCGCGGGTGACGTGGACGCCGTGGTCGGTGATCGGCGCGCTGGCGGCGCTGGCACTGATCGTGCTGCTGGCGGTGCGGGAGGTGGTGCGGGTGGCAGGGCCGGAGAGCGTGCGCAAGCTCCGGTGGATGCAGTCGACGTACTGGTTCTCGCTGCCACTGCTGGCGGTGCTGCTGGGGGCGTTGGTGGAGCGGCTGGTGTCGCTGTCGGGGGTGGGGGGCTGACTGTCGGGCGGCGTTTCAGCCGGCGCGGGTGAGCCAGCGGACCTCGTAGGGGTTCATGTCGAAGTTCTGGCCGTCGACCTGGGCCTTGATGGGGCGGTCGAGGGTGTTCACGACGAGGACGGTCTTCTCGTCGGCGAGGACCCGGACGTTGGGGACGTCGTCGGCGGCGACCGGGACCTTGTCGTCGTAGCGGGTGCCGGGCGGGAACTCCTTCGCGAACCGGGAGATCAGCTTCAGCATGCTCAACCCGGCTCCGCCGTTGGCGAGTTGCGTGGGCTTCCAGAGGCAGCCCGCGCACTTCGCGCCTTCGTTCTGCGGGTTCCAGTAGAAGGCGGTGCCGGTGCCGCCGCGTACCAGGGCGATCATGCCGGCGGCCTGGACGGCGGTGCGGCGCGGTTCGCTCCAGCCGTCGCGTTCGTCCTCGGCGTCGCCGGGCTCCACGTAGTACTCCGCCCACCAGAGGGGCAGCTTGCCGCCGGTCTGCTGCCGCACCCAGCGGCTGACGGCGGTGAACTTGTCGGTGGCGCCGAAGTCGGACGGCAGCAGTTCGTCGTCCTTGGTGTAGCTGGAGCCGTCGACGACGGCGAAGTCCGCGCCCGTCTTGTTCTTGTTCCAGTACGTGAAGGCGTCGAGGGAGCGCTGGTCGAGGCTGCCCCAGGGGCCCTTGACGGCGGAGGCGTCCTCGGTGGCGCGGGGTTCGAGGCTGTCCATGACCAGGTAGGGGCCGCCGACGAGGATGTCCTTGCTGACGCTTTTCAGCTCGGCGTACACCAGGTTGTAGAGCTTGGTGTAGCCCTCGTAGTCCCAGCGTCTGGCGCTGTCGTTGAAGAAGCCCTTGAACTCGTTCCACACGATGAAGTGCTTGACGTCCGGGTAGCGGCGGGCGACGACGCCGGCGAGCTTCGCGAAGTCGGCGTAGTGCGCGGCGTTGGGCGCGGTCTCCAGGGCCTGCTTGGACCAGTTGGTGTTGGCGGCGCCCGGCTTTCCGCCCTTCATCCAGTCGGGGGCGCAGCACAGGGTGACCACGGGGGTGCCGCCCGTCCTGCGGATCAGGTCGATGCGGCTGTCCATCTCACCGAACTGGTAGCGGCCCGGGGAGGGTTCGGGGTTGTTGGAGCCCCAGCCCATCAGGTGCTGGATCTGCGGAAGCGGCTGGGCGGCGAGGACCTTCTCGGCCCTGGCACGGGCGCCCGCGTCACCCGCGTCGGCACTGAACTGGGTGTGCGTGAAGCCCCAGCCGAGCTCCGGCTTCGGCTTGTCGGGGAGGGGCGGCGGGGTGCCGTGCACCTTGGCGCCGTCCGTGGAAGTGCCCGCGCTGTCGCCTCTGCCGTCGTCGCCCGGCCAGGCGGTGCACATGGTCAGTACGAGCGCGAGTGCGGCCATGCCCACGCCGATCAGCGCGGTGAACCGCCACCGCCGCGCCCCCGAGTCCCACCCATGACGTCCCATCATTTTTCAGAGTAACGGCGGTGGTGGGGATTCCGGTGGGCTTGTCTGGATCTGGCCGGGACGGGGAGGGAGGGGGGTCTCCAGCATTGGCTCACAGCGGGCGAAATCCCTGCGCGGGGCGGCCGGGTGCCGGATCATGTGCGGCATGTCTGCGAACCGCGAGTCCGCGAGTGCTGCGTCTGTGTACGTGGATTCCGTACGCCCGGAACCGGAGGGCCCCGTGCGTCCGGAACCGGTGGGCTCCCTGCGTCCGGAGTCTGCCCTTCCCATTCGTCTGAACGTCGACGACTCCGACTCTCCGTCGGACGTGGTGGACGCGTTGTTCCTGGGCCGGTTCGCGACGGGCGAGCAGCCGTACTCGCACAGCTCGTCCATCGACCGGGTGCGGTCGGGGGCCGAGCTGCTGCCGCCCGGCGCGACGGTGCTGCGCGCGGCCAGGGACGACGACCGCAGCGCGATGCTCGCCGAGGGCGACGGCTGGACGCTGCTGGTGTCGCGCTGGAACCGGGGCGCGGACGTGACCGTGACGGCCACCTCGCCCGAACTGGCCGAGAAGGTACTGGGCGAGGCGACCGACGGCGCGCAGGACGAGCCGGAGCCGCAGCCGGAAGCGGTCACGATGGGCTTCTGGTACGTGTCCCCGAGGCGCGGCCCGCACCGTACGACCCGGCAGATCTCGGCCGGGACGTGGGAGGAGGTGCGCGGCAACTACACCGCCCCGGTGGCGGATGCGATGGACCGGCTGATGAAGGTGACGCCGGACGACATCGCGGGCCGGCTGCTGTTGCTGCACGGGCCGCCGGGGACGGGGAAGACGTCCGCGCTGCGGACACTGGCGAGGTCGTGGCGGGACTGGTGCCAGGTGGACTGCGTACTCGATCCGGAGCGGCTCTTCAACGACGTCGGCTATCTGATGGACATCGCGATCGGCGAGGACGAGGGGACCGCCGGCAAGTCCCGGTGGCGGCTGCTCCTGCTGGAGGACTGCGACGAACTGATCCGCGGCGAGGCGAAGCACACGGCGGGCCAGGCGCTCTCCCGGCTGCTGAACCTGACCGACGGCCTGCTCGGGCAGGGGCGGAACGTCCTGGTGGGCGTCACCACGAACGAGGACCTGGAGCGGTTGCATCCGGCGGTGGTGCGGCCGGGGCGGTGCCTGGCGCGGATCGAGGTGGGGTCGCTCTCGCGGCGCGAGGCGGTGGGGTGGCTCGGCACGGAGGAAGGGGTCGGCCGGGAAGGCGCCACCTTGGCAGAGCTGTACGCCCTGCGCCGGGGAGTCTCCCCCACGTCCGTACCGGGGGCCCGAACGGGAGACGCGGACGCGGGCCTGTACCTGTGAGCGGGCGGGGCGGCTGCCTGGCCCCCAGCCCCTTTGGGCGGCGGACCCCCGGGGCGGGGCCGGTTGCATCGTGCGGGTGCGTCGTGGCTGATCGCGCCCGCGCGGCGGAGCCGCATATCAACACAGCCCCGCGCCCCTAAATGCCTGCCCCTTACCCCCTAGCCTCCTTGGGCAGCGGGGCCGCCCCCCGGGGGCGGGACGGGTGGGCAAGGGGGCGGCCCCCACGCGGAGCCCCGTCCTCCGACCGCACGCGCCCCACACCCGCCCCGCTCAGTCTGCATACGCAGCCCGGAGCGCCTCTTCCACCGCCTCCACCGCCGCCGCCCGGCTCAGCCCAAGCCGTCGAGCGCGTTCGGCATAGTCGCGCGCCGCCACCGCCGCCTCCCTCTCCGCCGCGTCCCCCGCCGCCGCCACGAACGTCCCGTTCCGCCCCCGCGTCTCGATCACTCCGTCCGCCTCCAGCGCCCGGTACGCCTTGGCGACCGTGTTCGCCGCGAGGCCCAGGTCGGCGGCCAGGCCCCGGACCGTCGGCAGTTTGTAGCCCACCGGCAACGCCCCGGAGCGGGCCTGCTCCGAGACCTGTGCGCGGAGTTGCTCGTACGGGGCGATGGCGTCGTCGAAGTCCACGACGATCTTCAGAGTCACGGTCACGCGAAGGATTGTCCCCCACCGCCGAAAAAGAAGAGGCGCCCACACCGCCCCCTTGCGTACCGTCGCCACCGATGACAGTGATCATTCGTGACTTCCGGCCCGAGCCCTCCGACATCGCTTCCATGGTGCAGCTGCGGCGGGCGACCCTCCCCTACAACCTGACCACCGCCGCGAGCGTCGCGGCCAACGTGGCGTCCGCTCCCGCCGAGGCGAAGAACTGCTTCCTGGTGGCGGAGGACTCCGCGACCGGCGAGATCGTGGGCGCGTTGCAGGCCCGGCTGCACCACCTGAGCTCCGAGCCCGGCCACGCCTCCTGCATCCCCGTCGTCCTCCCCGGCCGCCGCGGACAGGGCATCGGTTCCGCACTGAGGCGGGCGGGCGAGGAGCACGTGAGCGCGCACGGAGCGACCACCCTGCACGCCTGGGCGCTGGACGCCCGGTCCGCCGCCTACGCGGAGAAGCTCGGCTACGCCCCGGCGCACTCCATGCACTATCAGCGCCTCGACCTCGTGGGCCGCGCGCTGCCACAACCGCCGCCGCTGCCCGCCGGGTTGACGCTGATCAGCGCCGCCCGGCTCGGGGACGACCCGCGCCCGCTGTACGGCGCGGACGCCGAGGCCACGCAGGACGAGCCGAACTCGGTGCCGGTGGCCTTGGAGCCGTACGAGGAGTGGCTGGTGAGCGTCTGGAACAGGCCTCTGCTGGACCGCGAACTCACCACCCTGGCCGTGACCGACGACGGCACGGTCGCCGCCTTCACCCTCGCCGAGACGGACGGTGAAACGCGCTACAGCTCCGGCATGACCGGCACCCGCCGGGACTTCCGGGGTCTCGGCCTGGCGAAGGCCGCCAAGCACGACTCGCTGAGCCGGGCCCGCGCGGCGGGCTACCGCGAGGCGTTCACCAGCAACGACGACGTCAACGCGCCGATGCTGGCCATCAACAAGTGGTTCGGTTACGAGCACGGCAACACGGAGGTCGAATATGTCCGCACCCTCGGCTGAAACGCCGAACCCGGCGGCGACGGCGGCGACAGCGGCGGCGACAGCGGATTCGGTCGCGACCGCGGAAATCACCCTCACCAAGGCGGGCAGCCTCAAGATCCGCTACCCCGCGACCCTGCTCTTTGACGACGGCACCCACCTCACCGTGCGGGCCGACTGGGCGCGGGAGACGGTGAAGGACTTCGGGTTCGTGCAGTTCGCGCCGGGCGACGTCTTCGTCGAGCACTACTGGCGGGACCGGTGGTACGCGGTCAAGGAGGTCCGCTCGGCGGACGGCACCCTCAAGGGCTGGTACTGCGACGTGGCCCGCCCCGCCGTAGTGCGCACGGAAGGACCGGTGACGACCGTGGAGGTCGAGGACCTGGACCTCGACCTGTGGCGGTCGGCCGACGGGGCGAGCGTACTGCGGCTGGACGAGGACGAGTTCACCGAGAGCGGCCTCGCGGACCGCGACCCCGAGGCGGCGGCCGAGGCCGTCCGCACCCTGGACGCACTCGAACTCGCCGCCCGCACGGGCGAGTTCACCGACCTCCTGGTCAGCCGCTAGCACCCACGTCGTTGCGTGGCGCCCCGTCGCCGACCGGCGGCAGGTCGCCCCGCTCGACGGGCGGGCCGCTCCGGCCGGCAGGCTGATCGCCCCGCTCGACGACCGCGCCGCCCTCCGACCTCGCTTCCGGCAGCACGGCGTCCATCTCCTCCGGGCTCGCGTGGTGGGCCTTCTCGGCGGCCGCCTTGACCGTCGCCCGGTCCGCGCCCCCGGAGCCGGTGAGCCGCACCACGTGCCCGCCCTCGGCGCGCTGGTAGGCGCTCTCGCCACCGGCGGAGCTGTACCAGTTGTCGCCCTCCTTGGTGCAGCCGGCGCAGCCATCGGCGGGCAGTGTGCCGCGGTCCACGGAGAGCTGGATCTGCCCGCCGCCGGAGGAGGAGACGTACGTACCGGAGAAGCCGTCGTCACCGATGACGCCCACCGACTGCGCGGCCAGCGTGAACCCGGGTATCTCGGTGACGTAGACGTGCTCCAGCGCGGACTCCCCCGCGCGCTTCTTCAGCCCGCTCTGGTCGATGTCCTTGGACGCGCCGAACGTTTCCGTCCCGCACCCGGCCAGCAGCAGCGGAAGCAGCAGCACCGCGGACATCCTCCGCACCCCATGTCTCATGGAGCCCATCCAACCGCACCCCCGTTCCCCGCCTCGGGCCCTTCCGCCACGATCTCGACCTCGTATCCGTTTCGATCCTCCAGGTATGCCGCAGGGTGACCCTTCCCGCCCGCGTACGGATGGCGGTCCGCGAAGAGCAGGGTCCAGCCGTGCTCCGGGGCCGACTCCACCAGTGCGTCCAGGGCCGCCCGGTCGCGGGCCCGGAGGGCTAGGTGGTTGAGGCCGGGAGCCCGGCGTTCGTGCGCGGCGCCGATCAGGGCGGGGGACTGCTCCAGCACCACGTACGTACGGCCGAGGCGCCAGCTCCTGCCGTCGGCCCAGTGCTGGTACGGGGCGTACCCCAGTGCGCCGAGCAGCCAGCCCCAGCTCCCCTGCGCGGCGACCAGGTCCGGCACCCACAGCTCGATGTGGTGCACCGAGCCTGAGGTCCCGGACTCGCGGAGCGCCACCTTCCGGTCGCGTGCGCCTTCCTCGTACGCGACCGGATCGCCGTCCTCGTGCCAGTGCAGGACGAACCGCTCCCCCGCCCGGTATGCCTCCAGGCCCGCCCGGCAGTACGCCACCATGTCGTCCGGCAGCGCGGACAGGGGGTGCCAGGACAGTCCTGAGCACTTGTCGGGCTCGCGGTTGGCGGGCGGGTCGGCCGGGTCGTACCGCGCTTCGAAGAACCAGCCCGTGCGTGGCTGCCCGCCGGAGCCGCGGTGCTGCATGACCAGGGCCACGGACAGGTCCTCGGGGTTGAGCGTGATGCCGATTTCCTCCGCAGCTTCGCGGATCATCGCCGACCGCACGTCCTCGCCGTCCTCCACGTGCCCGGACGGGCCGTTCAACAGGCCGTCCGCATAACCCGTGTTGACGCGGCGGGCGAGCAGCACGTCCGCGCCCCGGCGCAGGATCAGGTGGACGTCGACCACCTCGGTGTGCCGGGACGGGGGCGCGGAATGCCGGTTTTCGAGCTTCATGCCCCGATGGTGGCATCCGCCACTGACAACGGCCGCTCACCAGGCATTTCCTGCCGCTTCTTACACACCACCAGTTCAGGAACGAGCGTCAGCAGTCCGAGGGCCGCCAGCACCGCTCCCAGCCACAAGGGCGAGCGCAGTCCCCAGGCGCCGATCGTCAGACCTCCGACGGAGGAGCCGATGATGATGCCGAGCGTGATGAAGGACGAGTGGACGGTGTTCACGAACGGGCGGGCGTTCGCGGTGCGTTGCACGCGGGTGATCATCGCGGGGTTCATGGTGACCCCGACCAGCCCGATGCCCAGCATGAACACCACGGCGGGGAGCGGCAGTTCGGCCAGGAGCGCGAAGCCGGTGAGGAAGAGGAGGTTCAGGGCGAGGCCGGTGGCCAGGACCGGCAGTGCGTACCGGTCGGCGAGGCGGCCGACGATGTGGTTGCCGACGACGGTGGCGGCTCCGTACGCGACGAGCAGCAGCGGGACCGTGCCGGCGGAGAAGCCGGTGACCTCGGTGAGGATCGGGTTGAAGTAGCTGAAGGCGGAGAACGTCGCACCGATGATGAGGGTGCTGGTGGAGAGCACCAGCCAGAAGCGGCGGTCCCGGAACACCCGGAGTTCCTGGCGGATGTCGCCGCCGTCCTCGGCCCGCCCCAGCTTCGGCACGCCGACGGCGGTGGCGCCCGCGGCCAGCACGGTCAGGCCGGTGATGGTCCAGAAGGCCGCCCGCCAGCCCAGCCGCTCGCCGACCAGCGTGGACAGCGGCAGTCCGAGCAGGGTGCCGAGCATCAGCCCGTTGAGGGCCATGGCGGTGGCGCGGGCCCGCAGTTCGGGGCGGGCGAGCTGTGCGCACAGCGAGAGGGAGACGCCGAAGAAGGCGGCGGACGCGGTGCCGGTGACGAGGCGGGCGGCGAGCATGACGGCGTAGTCGACGGCGGTGGCGGCGGCGACGTTGCCCACGAGGAAGACGGCGAAGAGCACCATCAGCGCCTTCTTCTGCGGCAGTTTGACGACGGTCATGGTCAGGACGGGCCCGCCGACCGCCATGGCCACCGCGAACGCGGTGATGAGATAGCCGATCTGCGGAATGGTGACATCCAGGCCGTCCGCCATCTGCGGCATCAGCCCGGCGACGACGAACTCACTGGTCACCATGGCGAAGATGCCCATGGCGAGGACGTATATGGCGAGTGGCACAGCAGGTTGCCCTTCTCGGACTTGTTTTGGATAGATCAGTACAGAATGAAGGCAGAAGAAAGCGCCGTACACGGCACGGCACGGCACGGCACGGCACGGAAGACGTAAGCAGAGCGCTGCCGGCCGCGCAGGAATCAGCGCGTCAGCGCATCCAGGGCCGTCTCCGCGACCGCCTCCAGCGTCGCCCGGTCCGCGCCGCCCTGGGCGGAGACCCGCATGCCGCCGATGACGGCGTTGAGGAAGCGGGCGAGCGAGTCCGCGCCCCGTTCGGAGGTGATGGACCCGTCCCTGCGCCCCGCCTCCAGGGCGGCCCGCAGGGCGCCCAGCCGGCGGGCGAGGTCGCGTGCGAGGAGTGCGGCCACCTCGGGTTCGTCGTAACGCGCCAGCTCCACCGTGGTGTTGACGGTCAGACAGCCGATACTGCGGCCGTTCCCCCTGACCTCGAACTCTCCGTCGACGACCAGGGCGAACAGCGCCCTGATGCGGTCGGCCCCCGACATCGAGGCGTCCGCCAGCAGGGTTTCCTGCCGGTCGGTCATCATGGCGGCGTACCGTCCGAGCGCCCGCCGGAAGAGGTCGCGCTTGCTCGCGAAGGTGTTGTAGATGCTGCTCCGCCCCAGACCGGTGGCCTCGCACAGGTCCTGGGTCGACGTCGCCTCGTACCCCTTGGCCCAGAAGGCATGCATCGCCGCTTCCAGGGCCCGCCCCTCGTCGAACATTCTCGGTCGCGCCATACGCACGACCGTAACACAGGTTATGGACCGACCTGTTCAATACTCTTGCGGTAGTGGAAGCGGTCGTAGATTCCCTCGTCGAGGCGCCGTTCGACCAGCTCGTAGCCGTAGCGGGGGTAGATCTTCTGGTTCTCCCACATCATCGCGTTCGTGTAGAGCCTGATCTCGGGGAGACCCAGCTCCCGTGCGTACGCGTCGACGTAGGCGAGCAGTTCCCGGCCGACCCCCTTCCCCGCCATGTCCGGGTGGACCGCGATCGAGTCGAGGAAGAGGTGGTCGGGCTCGGGGACGAGCACCAGCACGCCGTGCACCGGCTCGCCGACGACGAACACCCGCCCCGCCGCGACGTTCTCCCCGTGGTCGGCCAGCATCGGGGCGGGCGCGAGGCCGATCCGTTCGATGTAGTGCTGGTACGCCGCGTCGGTCACGGCTTTCACGGCGGGGACGTCGTCCGCGGCGGCGGGACGGATGGTGTTCGTCTCGTTCATTCCCGTACGTTACGACGCCGCTCCGCGCCGCAGAAAGGGCAGCTTCCGCAGCAGTGGACGCAGCAGCGGCCACGTCAGGAGCAGCACGACGATCGCGTACACGGCGATCGAGAAGGGCGTGTTGACCAGGCCGCTCACGCTGCCGTCGCTGATCTGCAGGGCGCGCCGCAGCTGCTGTTCGGCGGCCGGGCCGAGGATCACTCCGATCACCGCGGGCAGCACGGGCAGACCGTAGCGCCGCATCCCGAAGCCGAGCAGGCCGATGATCAGCAGCACCACCAGGTCCAGTGCCTCGCCGCCGACCGCGTACGCGCCGACGGAGGCGAAGAAGAGGATGCCCGCGTAGAGGTACGGGCGCGGGATGCGCAGCAGCTTCGCCCAGAGCGGGGCGAGCGGGAGGTTGAGCGCGAGGAGCAGCACCATGCCGACGAAGAGGGACGCGATGAGGCCCCAGACCAGCTCGGGTTCGCGCTCGAACAGGAGCGGGCCCGGCTGGATTCCGTACTGCTGGAAGGCGGCCAGCATGACGGCGGCGACGGCAGTGGTGGGCAGTCCGAGGGTGAGCATCGAGACGAGGGTTCCGGCGGCCGAGGCGGAGGCGGCGGACTCCGGGCCCGCGACGCCCTCGATGGCGCCCTTGCCGAACTCGTCCTTGTGCTTCGAGAGCCGCTTCTCCGTCACGTACGAGAGGAACGTGGGGATCTCCGCGCCGCCGGCCGGGATCGCGCCGAACGGGAAGCCGATGAGCGGGCCACGCAGCCAGGACTTCCAGGTGCGCCTGACGTCTGCCTTGCCGAGCCACGGGCGGCCGACCGGGATGGCCTCCGCACCGCCCCTGCGGAGGTGGGCGGCGACCCACAGGGCTTCGCCGATCGCGAAGAGGCCGACCGCGACGATCACGACGTCCACGCCGTCGGCGAGTTCGAGCGAGCCGAAGGTGAGCCGGGACTGGCCGGTCATCTGGTCGAGGCCGACGAGCCCGATGGTGAGGCCGATGAGGAGCGAGGCGAGGCCCCGGATGCGGGAGGAGCCGAGGACGGAGGTGACCGCGATGAAGGCGAGCACCATGATGGCGAAGTAGTCGGGTGCGCCGATGTCGACGGCGAGCGCGGCGACGGCCGGGGCGAGGACGACCAGCAGGATCGTGCCGATCATGCCGCCCGCGAAGTGGCCGATGGCCGCGGCGGCGAGTGCCTGCGCACCGCGTCCCGCCTTCGCCATCGGGTGGCCTTCCATCGCGGCGACCACGGCGGCGCTCTCGCCGGGGGTGTTGAGCAGGATCGAGGTCGTCGAGCCGCCGAACATCGCCCCGTAGTAGATGCCCGCGAACATGATGAACGCGCCGGTCGGCTGCAGCCCGTACGTCACGGGCAGCAGCAGCGCGACGGCCATGGCGGGGCCGATGCCGGGGAGGACGCCGATGGCGGTGCCGAGGAGGACGCCGATGGCGGCCCAGAGGAGGTTGATCGGGGTGAGGGCGGTTCCGAAACCGTCCATCAAGGAGTTCAGGGAGTCCATGGTGGTTACAGCACTCCCATCAGGGGGCCGCCGGGGAGCGGGACGCCCAGCAGGTTGTTGAAGACGAAGTAGGTGAAGAGGGAGAGGCCGGCCGCGATCAGCGGGTCCCGGGCGTAGTGGCGGCTGCCGAGTGCGTACGCGGAGCCCCAGAAGAGCAGGGCGCCGGATACCGGGAAGCCGATCGGACCGATCAGGACGGCGTTGCCGAGGAAGACTCCGGCGAGGAGGAGGACCGTGCGCCAGTCGCTGGGCTCGGACAGGTCGACGTCCTCACCGCCCTCGGCCTCGCCGCGTCCGCCGCGCAGGACGTCCACGGCGAGGAGTACGGCGACGAGCAGCAGCGCGCCGCCGACGACGATCGGCACGGTGGTCGGGCCGACCGGGCCGCGCTGGGCGATCTCGACGTGCATGGTGAGGGCGTCGGTGAGGACGAGGAGGCCGATCACGAACAGCAGGACGCTGACGCCGAGTTCGGAGTGCTCGCGCAGCCAGGCCATTCGTTCGGACTTACTTTCGGGGACCGCCGGACTATTCACCGGACCCCCCGAGAGACCAGTAGGCTGCCCGCTGTGCGTCGCGAGAACCAAGCGCGTACACCGTGCTGGTCGAGAGCCAAGACAGCACGTGCACCTCCAAGCGTTGCTGTATCAAACCGGGCTGGTGTCAACCCGGCTGGCGTTGATCGTGGAAGTCCTGTCGGGTCGCTGACCCCGCAGGCGGCGTGAGCCAGAAATCCCTCTGTTCCGGCCGGGGGAGGATTCAAAGCCCGAGCTCCTTCAGGACGGAGTCCACACGCTTGTCCTCACGGTCGAGGAAGTCACCGAACTTCTCCCCCGTGAGGAAGGCGTCGTCCCAGCCGTTCTTCTTCATCGAGTCCTTCCACTCCTTCGAGGCGTGCAGCTTCTCGAAGAGCTGGACGAGCTTGGTGCGTTCGGCGTCGGTGATTCCCGGCGGGGCGACGACTCCTCGCCAGTTGGTGAACTCGGTGTCGAGGCCGGACTCGCGGAGGGTGGGGGCGTCGAGTCCTGGGACCCGCTCGGGGCCGGTGACGGCGAGGAGCCGGAGCTCGCCGGCCTTGATCTGGTCCAGGTACTCGCCGACTCCGGAGACGCCGAAGGCGACCTTGTTTCCGAGGATGGAGGCGAGGAGTTCGCCGCCGCCGTCGAACGGGACATAGTTGACGTCCTTCGGCTTGATCCCGGCGGCGCGCGCCATCAGCATCGGTGCGAGGTGGTCGGGGCCGCCCGGCGCGGAACCGCCGCCGACGGGGACCTTCGCGGGGTTCGCCTTCCACGCGGCGACGAGGTCGTTGATGTTCTTGTACGGGGAGTCCTTGCCGACCACCACGATGTCCTGCTCCTCGGTGAGCCGGGCGATGGGGGTGGTGTCGGCGAGGGTCTTGGGGGCCTTGTTGGTGTGGACGGCGCCGACGACACCGAGGCCCATGGACATGGCGACCTTGCCGTTGCCGTGGTCGGCGGCGAGCCGGGCGAGGCCGACGGTGCCGCCCGCGCCGGGCAGGTTGAACACCTCGATGCCGCTGGTGAGAGCGGCCTCCTCGGCGTTCTTGGCGGCGGTGCGCGCGGTGATGTCGTACCCGCCGCCGGGGGTGTTGGGGACCATGAAGCGCAGGCCGGGGATCTGGGTGCCGGTGTCGGAGCCGCTGCCCGTGGTGAGCAGCGGCGGCCCCACGAACACCAGGAGTGCCGCCCCGGTCAGGGCGAGGGGGATGCGCAATCGCACGGGCGCCGCCTTTCGATCGTGTTTCGCGG
>NZ_JBEZKB010000022.1:0-84699 GCF_040651475.1 Streptomyces sp. NPDC048442 | reverse complement strand
GTCGGGTTCGCGGTCGGGTTCGCGGTCGGGTTCGCGGTCGGGTTCGCGGTCGGGTTCGCGGTCGGGTTCGCGGTCGGGTTCGCGGTCGGGTTCGCGGTCGGGTTCGCGATCGTGTTTCAGAGGGGGGAGGTGGGGACATGTTGCCGGTGCGTTAAGGAGCTGTCGCCGTTCCGGAACCAACGGACGTTGTGGTCCTTGTGGTCGCGCCCTAGCGTGGCCGGGTGACGAATGTGCTGGTCGTGGACGACGACTTCATGGTGGCGAAGGTCCACAGCCGCTGCGTGTCCGCGATGGACGGATTTACGGTGGTCGGGGTCGCCCACAGCGGCGCCGATGCCCTGCGCGCCGCCGAGCGTCTGCACCCGGACCTCGTACTGCTCGACGTATATCTGCCCGACATGGACGGGCTCGATGTGCTGCGCGGGCTGCGTGCGGCGGAGGAGCGGGACGCGGGCCGGCCGAGGGCGGACGCCCTGTTCATCACGGCGGCGCGGGACGCGGGGATCGTACGGGCGGCGCTGCGTGCCGGGGCCCTGCACTATCTGATCAAGCCGTTCCACCAGGCGGCGCTGCGCGAGCAGCTGCGGCACGTGGCGTCGTTGCAGAACCGGTTCAACGCGCTGTCCGCGCAGGGGCAGGCCCGGCAGGAGGACGTGGACCAGCTGTTCGGTACGCGGCCGCCGGGCTCGCGGGAGCTGCCCAAGGGGCTGGCCGCGCACACCGCGGAGCTGGTGGAGCGGACGTTGCGGGCGCACCCGGCGGGGCTGTCGGCGACCGAGTGCGCCGAGGGCGGGGCACTGTCGCGGGTGAGTGCGCGCCGGTACCTGGAGTACTTCACGACGACCGGGCGGGCCGAGGTGACGCTGCGGTACGGGGGCACGGGGCGGCCGGAGCGGCGGTACAGGTGGGTGGCGTGAGCGGCCGGTAGCCGGCGCGGCGGCCCGCCCGGAGCGGCGCGTTCCAAGCACCTTCCCGCACACCTTTCAAGCACCTTCCCGGCACCTTCCCGGCACATTCCCGCACACCTTCCCGGCACATTCCAGGCGCCTCCCCAACCGTCCTTAACCGTCACTGAGCGCGCCCTTAAGCGGGCCATAAAGATCGCCATCACCCGCCCTCAGCAGGGGATTTCACGGTTTTCGGGGTCTAGCGTGCTGTTGCGCCCAGGGAGTTGTCCCCCCACTCCCCCGGCCATGAAAGACCGTCCCCTGCCAAGGAGTTCCCCACCATGACCGCTGCTCGTCGCAAAGCCGCCACCGTCGCCGCCCTCGGCCTCGCGCCGCTCGCGCTGACCGGGCTGGCCGCCGCCCCGGCCGCCGCCCACGGCTCCATGACGGACCCGGTCAGCCGGGTGTCGGCCTGTTACGCGGAGGGCCCGGAGAGCCCCGACTCGGCGGCCTGCAAGGCTGCCGTCGCCGCCAGTGGCGTCCAGGCGTTCTACGACTGGAACGCGGTGAACATCGCCAACGCCGCGGGCAACCACAAGGCGCTCATCCCCGACGGCAAGCTGTGCAGCGCCGGCAACGACAAGTACAAGGGCCTGGACCTGCCGCGCGCCGACTGGCCGTCCTCGAAGCTCACCCCGGGCAAGCACACCTTCCGCTACAAGGGCACCGCCCCGCACAAGGGTTCCTTCGAGCTGTACGTCACCAAGGACGGCTACGACCCGGCGAAGCCGCTGAAGTGGTCGGACCTGGAGGCCGAGCCGTTCGCCAAGGTCACCGACCCGAAGATGGAGGCCGGCGACTACGTCTTCGACGGCACCCTGCCGAACAAGTCCGGCCGCCACCTCGTCTACAGCGTGTGGCAGCGCTCGGACAGCCCGGAGGCGTTCTACACCTGCTCCGACGTCGTCTTCGGCAAGGACACCGCCGGTTCCGGTACGGGCACGGGCACGGGCGCCGTTCCGGCCCCGGCCGCCTCCGCCCCGACCGACAAGGACATCGCCGCGGGTGCCGGCAAGTCGACGGTCGAGCACAAGGGCCACGGCGACAGCGACCACAAGACGGGTGCGGGCACACAGACCGCCGCCCCGCAGGCGAAGGCTCCGGCCGCCCCGTCCGCCCCGTCCGCCAACGCTCCGGCCGCACAGGGTGGTTCGCCCGCGCCGGTGAAGCCCGACGAGAACCTCGCCGAGACCGGCGGCAACAGCACCACCCCGTACATCGCCGTCGGCGGTGCGGCGGTGCTGGCGCTCGGCGCGGCGGTGATGTTCGGCTCGGTCCGCCGCAAGGCCGCCACCGGCGGGCGCCACGGCCGCTGATCCCGGGAACTGAGGGGTCCGCCCGTCCCGGGGGGACGGACGGGCCCCTCACGCATGCCGACCAGGGCCTGGGCGATGAGGGTGGGCTCGCGGAGTAGGACGGAGGACAGGCTCGGGCCGAACCGGATGTTCTCCGTCAGTCCGGCCGCCGCCGCCGCCGCGAAGAGCTGCCACATGTCCTTGTGCCAGGAAATCACCCCCTTCACCCGTACGGCCCACCCCACCTGCGGGAAGCGGTCCCCCGCCGGAGCGTGGTGGCATGAAATTCGCCGACGAGTTGAAGAACGCCGTGACCCCGCGGGCCGCACTGCTCGTCATCGGCGCGATGGCTCTGCAACTGCTCTTCATCACGAGTTACGTGGGTGCGCTGCACCATCCGAAGCCGCAGGACATCAAGGTCGCCGTCGTGGCGCCGGGCGGTGCGGCGGAGCAGTTCGCGGATCAGCTGCGCAAGCTGCCTGGCTCCCCGCTGGACCCTCGCCCGCTGGCTTCCGAGGCGGTGGCGCGCGCGGAGATGTTGAACCGGGACATCGACGCGGCCCTCCTCGTCGACCCCCGCGGCGGCAAGTCCGACACCCTCCTGGTCGCCTCTGGCCAGGGCGGCTCGGAGACTCGTGCGCTGGAGCAGATCTTCACCGGGGTCGCGAAGTCGCAGCAGCGCACGGTCGCCTTCAAGGACGTCGCCCCGGCCTCGGCAAAGGACGCGAACGGGCTGAGCTCCTTCTACCTGGTGGTCGGCTGGTGCGTCGGCGGCTACCTGTGCGCGGCGATCCTCGCGATCAGCGCGGGCGCCCGCCCGGCGAACGGCAAGCGGGCCGGGATCCGGCTCGGCACGATGGCCGTGTACGCGATCGTCTCGGGCCTCCTCGGCGCGGTCGTCGCGGGACCGATCCTGGGCGCGCTGCCCGGCAGTCTGTGGGGCCTGTGGGGGCTGGGCGCACTCACCGTCTTCGCGGTCGGTGCGCTGACCCTCGCCCTCCAGGGCATCGTCGGCGTGGTCGGTATCGGCCTGGCCATCCTGATCATCGTGATCGGCGGCAACCCGAGTGCGGGCGGCGCGTTCCCCGGCCCGATGCTGCCGGGCTTCTGGCGCTCGATCGGGCCCGCGCTGCCGCCGGGCGCGGCGACGTGGGTGGCGCGCTCGATCGCGTACTTCAAGGGCAACAACATCACAGGCCCGCTGCTCGTGCTCTCCGCGTGGGCGGTCGCCGGTTCCGCCGTCACCCTCGCCGTGGCGTCCCGGGTGAAGTCCAGCCGCAAGGGCGCCGACGACGAGCCGGGCGGCGCGACGGAGGTACGCACCCCGCAAACCCCGCTCGTATGATCACGACCCTCGCGGTCGAGAACTACCGCTCGTTGCGCAAGCTGATCGTCGAGCTGGGCCGGGTCAACGTGGTCACCGGTGCGAACGGCACCGGCAAGTCCAGCCTCTACCGGGCACTGCGCCTGCTCGCCGACTCCTCCCGCAACGGAGCGGTGGCGGCCCTGGCCCACGAGGGCGGTCTGGGGTCCACCCTGTGGGCGGGCCCCAGCAAGCTGGGCCGGTCCGTCCGGGAGGGCCTCCACCCGGTGCAGTCCGTGATCGACAAGGACCCGGTGAACCTGCGGCTCGGCTTCGCGGGCGACGAGTTCGGCTACGCGATCGACTTCGGCCGGCAGCCGCCGGACAGCCGCTCGATGTTCGGCGGCGACCCGGAGATCAAGCGGGAGTGCACCTGGGCGGGACCGGTACTGCGCCCCGCGGCCCTCCTCTCGGAGCGCTCAGGTCCTGCCGTACGGGTGCGTACCGCCTCCGGCGACTGGCACCGCTCGCAGGGCACGATCCGCCCGTACGACAGCATGCTGAGCGAGCTCGCGGATCCCCAGCTCGCCCCGGATCTGCTGCTCTTGCGCGAGCGCATCCGCAACTGGCGGTTCTACGACCACGTCCGCACCGACGCCCGCGCACCGGCCCGCGCCGCGCAGATCGGCACCCGTACGCCCGTGCTCGGCGCGGACGGCTCCGACTTGGCGGCCGCGCTCCAGACCATCCGCGAGATCGGCGACCACGCGGCGATGGACGAGGCGGTCGACGCAGCGTTCCCCGGCAGCCGGGTGTCGGTCGCCGACCACGGCGGCCGCTTCGAGCTCGAACTCCACCAGCACGGCCTGCTCCGCCCGCTGGGCGCCCCCGAACTCTCCGACGGCACCCTGCGCTACCTCCTCTGGGTCGCCGCCCTCCTCACTCCCCGCCCGCCCACCCTTCTCGTCCTCAACGAGCCGGAGACCAGCCTCCACCCGGACCTGCTGCGCCCGCTCGCGGACCTGATCCTCACCGCGAGCCGCCACATCCAGCTGGTGGTGGTCACGCACGCGCGCCCCCTCGCCGACGCACTGGCGGAGGGGACGCGGCGGGCCCGGATCGACATCAACACGATCGAACTGGTGAAGGACTTCGGCCAGACAACGGTCGCCGGGCGGGAGGGCCCGCTGGACGAGCCGCTCTGGTACTGGCCGAAGCAGTAGGCGCCGGGCTGTAGGGACATGCGGCTCCGCCGCGTGGGCGCCGCCGGCCACGACGGCGCCGCAGCTGAGCGACGCACCTCACGGCACACCCGGCGGAGCGCTCAGGCGCTGCCCATGGTGCGGGGGCGCAGCCGGTGCAGCAGGAGGCCGACCGCGTACGCGAGGGGGTACGTCGTCGCGCGGCCACGACGAGGTTCTGCACCAGCAGCCGGTAGCCGAGCGCCGGGAACAGCACCCAGGGCAGCGAGGCCACGAGCACACCGGCCACCCGGTGGCCCCACGCCCCCTCCGCCGCGACGAGCGCCCCCGCCAGCACGAGCAGCGTCCGCCAGCGCGCAGGCGTTCCGCTTCGGCGGCGGTGGCGCGCAGGCGTTCCGCTTCGGCGGTGAGCGTCGCGCGGCCCGTCCCGGTGAGGGCGTAGCTCCGCCGCATGCGTCCGTCGACGACCTCCTCGCTGTGGATCTCGGTCAGCTCCTCTTTGAGGAGGCGGTCGAGCGCCCCGTACAACGTCCCGGTGCGCAACCGCACCCGGCCGCCGGACATGGCGAGGACTTCCTGGACGATCGCGTACCCGTGGCGCGGCTGGTCCGCGAGCGCGGTGAGCAGCAGCAGGGTCGGTTCCTGCATCGGACGGTCTGTCGTGCCGGGGGTTCAGACCGAGGCCGCCAGCAGCTCCCGTGTGTACTGCGCCCGTGGCCGCTCGAAGACCTCGTCGCGGGTGCCGCTCTCCACGATCGCGCCGTGGTGCATCACCGCGATCCGGTCGCAGAAGTGCCGTACGACAGCGAGGTCGTGGGACACGAACAGCAGTGAGAGGCCGAACTCGTCGCGCAGGTCCATCAGCAGGTTCAGTACCTGTGCCTGTACGGACACGTCGAGCGCGGACACCGGTTCGTCGGCGACGATCAGCTTCGGGCGCACGGCGAGGGCCCGCGCGATGCCGATGCGCTGACGCTGGCCGCCACTGAACTCATGCGGGTAGCGAGGGAGTTGGCCGGGGTCGAGCCCGACCTGCGTCAACAGTTCCGCCGCCCGCTCGCGGCGCTCCGACGCGTCGAGCGAGGTGTGGACGGTGAGCGGGGTGTTGACGATCTGCTCGACGGTACGGCGCGGATTGAGCGAGGCGTACGGGTCCTGGAAGACCAGCTGGACGTCACGGCTGAGCTCGCGCCGCAGTGCGGTGTCGGTCGCGGCGGCGGAGATGTCCCTGCCTGCGAATCGTACGGTTCCGGCGGTCGGCCGCTGCAGCCCGGCCAGGACGCGGGCGGTGGTGGACTTCCCCGATCCCGACTCGCCGACCAGGCCCAGGGTCTCGCCCTCGGCGATGTGCAGAGTGACGTCGCGGACGGCGACCCGGGGCTCCGGACGGCGGCCGAACAGCGGTCTGGGGGAAGGGAATTCGACGCGCAGGCCGGTGATGTCCGCGAGCGCCGCGCCGCCCTGCGGGGCGGGCCGGGCGGCAGTACGCCCCGGCTCCGGCGTCGGCTCGTCCACCGTGGGCAGCCGGGTGCCCGGCACCGTGTCCAGCGTGGGGGCGGCGCCGATCAGGGCCCGGGTGTACGGGTGCTCCGCGTCGGTGAGGAGCTTGGCGGTGGGCCCCTCCTCAAGGAGCCGGCCGCCGCGCATGACCAGCATCCGGTCGGCGCGTTCCGCGACGACGCCCACGTCGTGGGTGACCAGGAGCACGGCGGTGTCGCTGCCGTGCACCAACTCGCCCAGCAGGTCCAGCACTTGGCGCTGTACCCGGACGTCGAGGGCGGTGGTCGGCTCGTCGGCCACGACCACCGCGGGCTCGTTCACCAGGGCGATGGCGATCATGACGCGCTGGCGCATCCCGCCGGAGAACTGGTGCGGGTGGTCCCGGACGCGGGCGGCCGGAATCCCGACCCGCTCCAGCATCGCGGCGGCCCGCTCGCGCGCTTCGGCACGGGAGGCCTTCGGGTGGTGCAGCCGGTACGCCTCGGCGACCTGCTCCCCCACCGGATGGAACGGCGAGAGGGCGGCGAGGGCGTCCTGGAAGACCATCGCCACACGCCCGCCCCGCAGCCCCCGCAGCCGGGCTTCGGGCGCCCCGACGACCTCGGTGCCGCACACCCGGAGGCTTCCGGTGATCTCCGTACGTACCGGATCGTGCAGGCCAAGCGCGGCCAGTCCGACGGTCGACTTGCCCGACCCCGACTCCCCCACCAGGCCCAGGACTTGACCTGGCATCAGGTCGAAGGAGACCCGGTCGACCGCGACCACCCTGCCCTCTCTTCCCGTGAAGCTTCCCGTGAAGGCGACGGACAGGTCACTGACTTCCAGCACCGGGTTCATGCGAGCCTCACCCTCGGGTCGAGCCGGGCCACCACCAGGTCGGCGACGGCGACGAACACCACCACGAAGAAGGCGGCGAGCAGGACGGTGCCGACGACGGTCGGCAGGTCGTTCTGCAGGACGGAGTCGACGGCGAGACGGCCGACGCCGGAGATCCCGAAGACGGTCTCGGTGATGAACGCCCCGCCGAACAGGGCGCCCACCTCCAGGCCGAGCAGCTGCACCAGCGGCCCTGCCGCGCCGCGCGCCGTGTACTTCAGATGGGCGCGGACCGCGCTCATCCCCTTGGCGCGCGCGGTCCGCACGTACCCCTCGTGCATCGTCTCCAGGAGCTGGGAGCGCGAGAGGCGGGCGAAAACGGCGGCGTTGACGAAGCCGAGGACCAGCCAGGGCAGCAGCAGACCGGCCGCCCAGGCGGCGGGGCCCTCGCCGAACGGGGTGTAGCCGGGGACCGGGAGGAGCCCTGTGGTGTAGACGAGGAGGTACTGGAGGGCGTAGCCGAGGAAGTAGATCTGCACGCTCGCGCCGACCAGGGTGAAGCCGGAAAGGAGACGGTCGGTGGCGGTGCCCCGGCGCAGTGCGGCGGTGAAGCCGACGCCGATACCGAGGACGACGATCACCACGAGGGCCCCTGCGGCCAGCGACAGCGTGGCCGGGAGGTGTTCGAGGACCGCACCGAGGACGGGCTGCTGGAGGACGTACGAGTAGCCGAGGCAGGGTGCGGCACAGTCGAGGGCGGTGCCGTCGAGGTCGCGGATCGTGCGGCCCAGGAAGAGGCCGCGCAGATAGTCGGCGAACTGGGCGAGGATCGGCTGGTCAAGACCCATCGAGACGCGGAGTTCGGCGACCTGGGCGCTGTCGCACTGCGGTCCGCAGGCGGTGAGTGCGGGGTCGGCGGGGGCGGCGTGGAAGAGCCCGAAGGTGACGGCGGTGATCACGAGGAGCACCGCCGCCGCCTGGAGGGCACGCCGCAGGACGTAGCCGGTCATGGATTCGTTTCTCCGGACGAGTGACGGGTCATTTCTTCGGGGCAGATCACTTCTTCAGGAAGAGCCAGGCCGGGGAGACCGTGCCGTAGATCGGGTGGATGGCCGCGCCTCCGACGTCCTTGCCGTGCACCTGGGTGGTCGCGGAGTTGAGGAAGGGGACGACCGGGACGTCCTTCATGACGGTCTTCTCCAGGGCGACGAGCGCCTTGGTCTTCTCCTCGATGCCGGGGATGGTCCGCACCCGGTCGAGTTCCTTGTCGACGGCCGGGTTCTGGTAGCGGATGGAGTTCTCCAGGGCGTCGAGCCTGCTGTGGAAGCTCTCCGGGAGCAGCGTGGAGAGGGTCGGCCAGTTCACCGAGGTGGTCTGGAGCCACAGGTCGTACGGGGCGGGCCCGCGGAAGACCTGGTCGGTGAAGGCGGCGTCGCTCATCGGCTTCGTGACCAGGGTGATCCCGGCCCTGCCGAAGGCCTCGACGAGGACCTGGGCGACGCGGTCGTTGACCGGGCTCGTCTCGTACGCGTACGTCAGCGTCGTGACCTTCTTCTCCGCCTTGGCCAGGTGTTCCTTGGCCTTGGCGATGTCGCCCTGCGGGGCGACGGGGTAGTTGTCGTACTTCTCCCAGCCGGCGACGGCGGGCGAGGAGAGGGTGGTGGCGATCTCGCCGAGCCGCGGGCCGCCCATCACCTGGCGGGCCTGCTCGCGGGGGAAGAGGTAGTGGATGGCCCTGCGGACCTCGGGGTCGGTGACCCGGCTGTTCTTGATGGCCAGCGACGCGGTGTACGCGCCGCGGCGGCCCTCGACCAGGAGGCCCTTCTTCTTCGGGTCGCGGTCGATGGCGCTGAACAGCTCGGGAGCGGTGCCGTCGCGGTCGGTGGAGGCGGTGCGGGCGCCGTCGCCGTGTCCGGAGAGGATCTCCTGCCCGGAGTTGACGGCCTTCTTGCCGAAGGTGAACTCGTACCCGTCGACGTACTGGTGGCGGATCGGGTCGGTCTCCGGCTTCCAGTGCGGATTGCGCTCCAGCGTCAGCGACTGGTTCTTCCGGTGCTCGACGATCTTGTACGGGCCAGACGCGAAGGGCTTGATGTCGTACGCGGAACCGGTGTCCTTGTCGGGGCGGACCGGCGAGGACGAGGACTGGGTGGCCATGAAGGACACGTCGGCCTGCGGCTGCGGGAAGCGGAAGACGACGGTCTTGTCGTCCGGGGTCTCGATGGCCTTGAGGTCGCCGGCCTCGGGGCCGCCGTAGACCTTGCGGGCCTCGGTGAGGTTGGTGGTGCCGGTGAGCCAGGTGGGCCAGTACGAGGGTCCCGCCTCGAAGCCGGGGGCGAAGGTGCGCTGGATGCCGTACTTCACGTGCTTCGAGGTGATCGGCTTGCCGTCCTCCCAGGCCAGGCCGTCCTTCAGGGTGAAGGTCCAGGTCCGGCCGCCGTCGGAGGACCTGCCGAGGTCGGTGGCCAGGTCGCCGACCAGCTTGGGCTTGCCGTCGACCAACTGGTACTGGGTGAGCTGACGGCCCCAAAGCAGCGAGGTGTTGTACGTCTCGCCGCTGTAGATCTTCTGCGGGTCGAGGTGTGCGTAGTCGTTGGCGTTGAGGACCTTGAGGGTGCCGCCCCTGCGGGCGCCGGGGACCTCGGGTGCGGGGCCCGCGCTGTCCTTCGCCGTACCGATGATGGCGGCGAGCTTGGACACGGGCTTCGCGGCCGCGTCGGTCTTCGCCTGCTGTCCCGCGCCCGCGCCCGCTCCTGCCGAGCAGGAGCAGAGCAGCAGGGCGGCGACGGTGGCGGCGACCGGGACGGCTGCGGTGCGGACGCTGATTCTGGGCATGACGGACTCCGGTGAGTACAAAGGGGTGTGCGTGAGAGGGATCAGCGGGCGGTGCGCGGGTCGAGTGCGTCCCGTACCGCGTCGCCGAAGAGGTTGAAGGCGAGGACGAACAGGAGGATCGCCGCGCCGGGGAAGACCATGTAGGTCGGGTCGTCGTAGAAGACCTCGGCGCCGCGCGAGATCATCCGGCCCCAGTCGGGGACGGGTTCGCCGATGCCGACGCCGAGGAAGGACAGGGCGGCCTCGGCGGTGACGACGGCGGGCAGCGCGAGGCTGATGTGCACGAGCACCGGCGCCCAGACGTTGGGCAGCAGTTCGCGCAGCACGATGTGCCGCCTGCTCGCCCCCAGCGCCCGCGCCGACTCCACGAACTCCCGCTCCCGCAGGGACTTCACGGTCGTACGGAGGACCAGGGCGAGCGGCACCCAGCCGAACGCGGCGAACACCAGGATGAGCACGGTGAACTGCATCCACACCGGCTCGTTCTCCCCCGGGTCCACGAACCGGGTCTGGATCACCGGGCCGAGCGCGAGCAGCAGCAGGAGGGTCGGAAAGGCGAGCAGCACGTCGCACGCGAAGGTGAAGGCACGGTCGGCGAGCCCGCCGAGGTAGCCGACGGTCACGCCGAGCACGATGCCGAGGACGGCGATGACGAGGGTGGCGGACCCGGCGACGAGGAGCGACGTCCGCATCCCGTACAGGAGTTGGGCGAGGACGTCACGCCCGAGCCCGGGTTCGATGCCGAACCAGAACTCGCCGGAGATGCCGCCGTTCGGCAGCATCGGCAGCCCTTCGGCGCTGAGCAGGCCGGGGCTGTTCTGCCCGTAGTGCTCGGTGGGGTTCTTGCCGTACCAGGAGGTGAGCACCGGCGCGAGGACGGCGAGCAGGACGCACAGAACGACGACGCCGAGAGCGGTCATGCCGGTGCGGTCGCGCCGGAAGGCACGGACTGCGGAGGCGAACGGGCCGCGAGACGGCGACGTACGTGCTTCGGGCATGGGTGCCGTGCTCCTGAAGTGCGGTGACGGGCCCACCTGTCGGGGTCTCCGCCGTGGGTTGGCAGCCATCAGAACAAGCGGATTCCGGCCCGGCAAATCGGAAATGGGTGCGGTGCGCGGTTTGCGAAGGGAGTGTTGCGGGGGTGCTGCGGGCGGCCATGCGGCCGCAATGTTCCGGACAGCCTTTACGGTACGAAGTCGGGCAAGTCGTCCTGCTGGACGAGCGGTTTGGCCGCACGATGAAATCTCGGCCACTCGGATGTCTCCGGGGCAGCACGAAGCCCCGGCCTGCTGGTGGCAGGCCGGGGCTCGTCGTTCACCCGTGAAGCGTCAGCCGATCACGTCGGCCGATCACGTCAGCCGATTTGGGTCAGCCAGCAGGTCAGCCGATCTCGGTCCCCGTCGCGGCCAGAGCGGCCGGCACCGGCTGGAAGAAGGTCTCGCCGCCGGCCGAGCAGTCACCGCTGCCGCCGGAGGTGAGGCCCAGCGCGGTGTCGCCCGCGAAGAGCGCGCCGCCGCTGTCGCCGGGCTCGGCGCAGACCGTGGTCTGGATGAGCCCGTTGACGACCTGGCCGTTGCCGTAGTTCACGGTGGCGTCGAGGCCGGTGACCTCGCCGTCGTGGACCTGGGTGGTGGAGCCGCTGCGCTGCACCTTCTGGCCGACGGTGGCGGCACCGGCCTTGCTGATGGCCTGGGCGCTGCCGTTGTAGAGGTTGACCTCGCTGGGGTGCGGGGTGTCACCCGTGTACTTCACCAGGCCGTAGTCGGTGCCCGGGAACTTCGAGTCGGCGGTCGTGCCGATCTCGGAGCCGCCCTGCTTGTCGGACCAGCTCTTGATGTCCGCGGTGCAGTGCCCGGCCGTCAGGAAGTACGGCTCACCGCCCTTGGTCACGTTGAAGCCGAGCGAGCAGCGCGCGCTCGCACCGTAGATGGCGTCGCCGCCCGCGACGAGGGGCTTGAACTCCCCCTTCGAGTGCTTCAGCTGCACCTTGGAGCCGAGCTCCCCGACGGCCTTGTTCAGCTTGGCGAGGGCGGCGCCCTTCACCGTGCGGTCGGCCGTGACCACGATCTTGTTGCTGACCGGGTCGGTCGCCCAGGACGTGCCCGGGATCGATGCCTTGCCCGCGAGTACCGTACGGGCCGACTTCAGCTCGGCCAGGGTGTGCTGGACGATTCTGGCCTTGCCGCCTGCCGTACGCACGGTCTCCGCCGCCGCCTCGTCCGTGACGTTGACGACGAGGGACTTCGCCTTCGCGTCGTAGAACGACCCGGCCGCGTCCGCGCCGAGCTGCTTGGTGAGCGAGGAGGCGAGCTGTCCCGCGCTCGCCACGGAGAGGGTCTTCAGCGTCGGCGCGGGGGCTGCGCCTTCGCTCGCGTTTGCAGCCTGGAAGGTGATGCCCGTGGCGACCAGGGCGACGACGGCGGTTCCTGCCGCCGCTGCGCGCCGCTTGGGTATGCGTCGGTGCTTCACAAGTGACCTCCTGTGGGGGGTCCGGGCCCGGAAGTGTGGGGGTGGGCCCGGGTGGGGGCCCACTATTCACAGGGCGACCGGGAGCACACAAGGTCGACTTCAGGACGCGCACACGACAACTACCGCACGCCCCCTTTCTCTTGACATGCCAGGGACATGCCAGAGGCGTGCCCGATTTGCGACCACCCGGTCACAGTCGCGAACACCGCGTGCAACCGGTGACCGCCCCTGGGTGAGGTCTACTCCTGTCCGGTACTGGTCCTTCCGGTGCCGGATTCCGACGCTTCCGCCGCATCCGCCGCTTCCGCCGCATCCGCCGACGTCCGCATCTCCGGCACCTCCGGCACGTCCGGCACCACCGGTGGTCCCGGTGGCATCTCCGGCACCCCCGGCGGCATCAGTGTCGCGTCGCCGAAGTCGTACGGCGGGAGGGACAGTTCCTCGGTGGGTACGACGATCGGCTCCGGCTCCGCCCACAGCTCCGGTTCCGGCTCCGGTTCGGGCCCCGGCTCCGGCCACAGCTCCGACGGCGCCTGTGCCGGTACGGGGGTGACTGTCGCCGCCGGCGCCGGAGCCGCCCGCTCCAGGAACCGCAGCAGCTCCACCGGGAACGGCAGCACCAGTGTCGAGTTCTTCTCCGCCGCGACCGCCACCACCGTCTGCAGCAGCCGGAGCTGGAGGGCGGCCGGCTGGTCGGACATCACGGCCGCCGCCTCGGCGAGCTTCCTCGACGCCTGGAGTTCGGCGTCCGCGTTGATCACCCGGGCCCGGCGCTCGCGGTCGGCCTCCGCCTGCCTGGCCATCGACCGCTTCATGGTCTCCGGCAGCGACACGTCCTTGATCTCGACGCGGTCGATCTGCACGCCCCACCCCACCGCCGGGCTGTCGATCATCAACTCCAGCCCCTGGTTGAGCTGTTCGCGGTTGGAGAGCAGATCGTCGAGTTCGCTCTTGCCGATGATGGACCGCAGCGAGGTCTGTGCCATCTGCGCGACCGCGAACCGGTAGTCCTCCACCCGTACCAGGGCCTCTGCCGCGTCGATCACCTTGAAGTAGATGACGGCGTCGACGCGCACCGTGACGTTGTCACGCGTGATGCCGTCCTGGGCGGGCACCGGCATCGTCACGATCTGCATGTTCACCTTGGTGAGCCGGTCCAGGAACGGCACCACCATCGTGAACCCCGGCCCGCGCACCGCGTTCCTGAGCCTTCCGAGGCGGAAGACCACCCCACGCTCGTACTGCTTGACCACCCGGGCCGCCGCCATCAGGTACACGGCCCCGGCGCCCACGGCCGCGGCGCCTGCCATCAACAACTCCTCGACCACCACGGCTCCCTGGAGTCCCAGTAATCCCAGTTGTCCCATTGCCTGCGGACATGTCCTGAGATGAAGGTAACCCGGCGGGGCGACAGTCGACAGGCCCCCGCCCGGAAGAGTGCCGGATCGGGGGCCTGCGTGCTGCTGGCTGCAGTTCGGTGGTGGCGGGAGGGGGTCAGTAGATGGTGACCCCGTACGCGCTGAGCGCCTCGGTGACGGGCTGGAAGAAGGTCGTGCCGCCGGACGAGCAGTTGCCGCTGCCGCCGGAGGTGAGGCCGATGGCGCGACTGCCGGAGTAGAGCGGGCCGCCGCTGTCGCCGGGCTCGGCGCACACGTTGGTGCGGATCATGCCGTAGACGACGTCGCCGCCCCCGTAGTTGACGGTGGCGTTGAGTCCGGTGACGGAGCCGCTGTGGATGCCGGTGGTGGAGCCCCGCCGGGTGACGCTCATGCCGACGGTGGCGTTGGCGGCGCTGGTGATGTCGACGCTGCCGACGGTGCCGGGGTGGGCGATGTTCGCGTTGTCGTAGCGCAGGATGCCGTAGTCGTTGACCGGGAAGCTGGACCCGGTGGTCGGGCCGATCTTCGTCGTCCGGGCGGAGTTGGTGTACCAGGCGGGGTTGCCGTCGGTGCAGTGCCCGGCGGTCAGCGCGTAATAGACGTCGCCCTTGCGGACGTTGAAGCCGAGCGAGCAGCGCCAGCTCGGCGCGTAGATGGCGTCGCCGCCCGACAGGAGCTTGGAGAACTTGCCCGGAGTGCGCTCGATGCGCAGGGCACGTGCGTCGTCGCCCGCCGCGTCCTTGATCCGCGCGATCTCGGCGCGGGAGACGGTGCTGTCGGCGGTGACGACAAGGGTGTTGGTCGCCTTGTCGACGTGCCAAGCGGTTCCTGCGACGTCCGCCTGGAGCACGGCGGCTCCGGCGGAGGCGAGCTGGGTGGCGCTCACTGCGGAGGTGGCGGCGGCCGGCTGGGCCTGGGCGTTGGGGATGGTGATCGCGGCAGCGGCGGCGAGTCCTGCCGCCACTGCCAGGAACCGGACGCGTCTCGCTGTGCCGGTTCGGTGTGTGGTGGTGCGCTCGTTCCTCACTTGTCGTTCCTCCCGAGGGGAATCGGGGGCCCGGTCCGATGTGGGGTCTTTCCCGGGGCCCGTGAGGCGCAGCCAGAGGCGCGCGGCGGTCCGTGTGACGACTGGCCCGGCCCGCAATGCCCCTGACAAGCGCTGTCACGGGAGTATTCGGGCCATCAACCGGCCGCGCAAGGGCGCGTTTCGGCCGCGTACGGGCGTACTGACGCACACGGAGGTACGGGGAGGGAAACGGCATGCGTCAGCCCCGGGGCCCTTGGGGCTCCCGGGGCTGACGGTACTCAACTCACCTACTTTTCCTGCCGGTTGAGCTCTCCTGCCGGTACGGCGAAGGGCAGGGTGTTGCCCGGTGGCGGGAAGGGGCAGATGAAGTGGTCGGCGAAGGCGCACGGGGGAAGCACGGCCCGGTTGAAGTCGACGGTCACCGTGCCGTCGGCGGCCGGTGCGGCGGGCCGCAGGAAGCGGAACCGGTAGCTGCTCTTCCCGCTGTCCGCGTCGGCGAACACGGCCCACAGCGAGCCGTCGTCCTCGACCGCGACGTGCAGCGAGTGCTCGGCCCCGCCGTGCGCGAAGACGATCTCTCCGGCGAGACCGAGACCGCGCGAGCGCCCGTCCGCGTTCTCGACCTGGATGTTCCGGGCCTGCTCGTACGGTACGAAACGGCCGGGCAGCACCCAGGCGGGGTCGTGGGGTCCGGCCTCGATGCCCGCGAAGGCGCGCCGCGCGGCGGACTGCGGGTCGAAGTCCCGCACCGCCCACTGGCCCTCCCTGCTGAGCACGACGAACCGCCTCTCACCTACGGCGACGCGCGATTCGGGGATCGGCCCGCGGTCGGCGCCGAGCCGGACCGCGCCGTCGAGCGGCTGCCCGTCGACGGTGATCCCGTCCGCCGCGGCGGCGGTCAGCACCACCTCGGTGCCGTCTTCCTGCCACTGCCCCGGCACGCCGTCGATACGGCCGTCCGGGTGGTCGGCGAGCCAGTGGGTGCCGCAGAGGGAGAGCGGTCCGTACGGCGAGGCGACCGTCTCGACACGGTGCTCGTGCCAGCGCCGCCAGTCCTGCTGCGCTTCCTGCTTCCGCTGCGCTTCCTGCTCCTGCTGCGCTTCCCGCTGGGGGGCCGCGCTGCTGCTTTCGCTGCTGGTCATGGGTTCAACCTTTCCATACGGTGCCTACGGGCGCCCGGAGCCCCGGAATACACGTGCGACCCTCCCGCCCCGGTCATCGCCGTCCCCCCGCGTCGCACCGGGCGTACCGGCTGACGGGCCGGGCGAGCCCGAGGTGGTCGCGGAGGGTCGCCCCGGCGTAGAAGTGCCGCTGCAGACAGCGGTGTTGAAGCAGGGTCGCGGTCCCGTTGACGAGACGTTCGAGGTCCCGCTCGGGCGAGAGCGGGGTGAGGTGGAACCCGTCCACGACGTCGGCGGCGTGCCACAGGGTGAGCACCTGCGCGAGACCCACGGGCCCGCCGGTGTACCTGGCAGCCCCGTCCTCCCCCCTCCGTACGGCATCCGCCTCCGCTTGCGGCGGCCCGTCGAGGTGCGGTTCTCCGGCGAGGTCGACGGTGAGGGCCGCGAGGATGCGCAGCGAGTCGGGGTCGCGCCCGGCGGCGGCCGCGCGTCGCCGCAGGTCGGCACGGATGACTCCGGCTTCTCCCGGGGAGAAGGCACGGACGATGACGACGTCCGCGTGGCGCGCGGCGACGGCGAGCCCGTCGGACCCGCACACGCTCACGTCGACGACGGTGACGGGCCACCCCTGCGGGGGCCGGGGCACGCTCGCACACCCCTTGACGGAGAGGAACTCCCCCGCGAAGTCGACATGGTGCACCTTGGCCGGGTCGACGAAGCGACCGGTCGACGTATCGCCTGCCCCGTCGTCCTCCTCCCAGCTGTCCCACAGCCGGGTCGACACATCGACCACTTCACCGGCTTCCCGCCACAGCGCGTCGGCGGACCTGGCCGGCTCGCGCCCGAAGAGGGCTGTCCCGCGCCCGGAGTCCGACACGGCAACCGACCACCCGGCCCGCCCCCGGCTCACCCGGTCCAGGGTCGCCACGGCCGCCTGCACATGAAACGGCTCGGCCCGCGTCACGGTCACGGTGGGCACGAGGCCGATCCACGAGGTCTCGCCCGCGGCCCGCGCCAACAACCCGACGGAGTCGGTCCGCGCCCCGCCGCCACCCACCGTCACGAAGTCCAGCACCCCTTGCTCCGCCAGCCGTACCATCCCGCCGACGGAGACACCGCCTCCCACTTCGACTCCCATGTGCAACGGCCGACTCACCACCGAAGCCATACTCACTCCCCCTCGAAGAATCGGATCTCGCCCAGAACGCCCCACCCGCACGGCAAACCGGAGGGGCGGGGCCGGGCAGGGCGAAGCGGAGGCGAGCGGTCGCGTGGGGGCGTGCTCCGCTGCCCAAGGGGGCTGGCGGAAGTAGGGGGCAGGCAGTGAGGGGCGCGGGGAACTGCGCGATCAGCCACGACGCACCCGCAGAAGAACTCCCAGCTCCGCGGCAGCGGTTCAGGGAAGGGGCGGGGAGGGGCAGAATCCGCGAAGCGGCCCACCCACCGCACACGCACACGCACACGCACGTGAAAGAACAATCCAAGGCAGACATGCAAAGGCTCCGTGGACACAGTGATCACACACGGGAGTCGCCCTCACCGAACACAGCCGACCGACCGGCCAACAGGCCGACCCGCCAACCGCAAGCCACGCACACACACCGGACCAAGCCCCTCAGCCCGGTCCCGGCCCGAGAGTAAGTCCGCCCCTCAGCCCCCTGTCAAGCACGTCCATATTCTGAGCAGCCCGTCTCAGAACCGCCCACACACCTGTTGACGCATCATCAAAACACCTGTTCCATGAGCGCCATGCACCGACAGCAGTGGCTGGTCACGCGCTCCCACATCGACTTCGGTCGCGTGTGGTCCGCGTCCTGTTGAGCCAAGACTCCACCACCACTGCCCCCGTTGCCCCACCACCTCAGCCACGCCCCCGCAGGCACGCACACACCCGCACCCCGCACCCGCACGGGGCCCGCTGCACGCACCCCTCCCCGCCGAGCATCAGCTCCGTAGGGCGTCAGCAGCCACAGTCGCAGCACCCACAGCACTCGCATCCGTCGCAACAGTTGCAGCAATCACACCCATCGCACCCGTCGCAGTTGTTGCACCAGCCGTCGCGCTTCTGACGGGACCACGGTCCCTCGTATTCGTTCGCACAGCACACCTGGCAGGTACAGAACAGCCCGGTCGCAGCCAGGCACCCGGCCAGCAGCCCCCGAGGCCCCCTCGGCGGCGGCGGGGGCGGAGGCGGCGTCAGATCCCCCGGCGCACCCGGCGCATACGGATTCCCCGGCGCACCCGGTGCACCCGGCGCGTAGGGATTCCCCGGCACAGGAACATTCCCCTGCACGCCCAGCCCGGCCCCGCCCTTGCCCGCCCCACCGTGCCCGCACCCCGTGGTCCCGAACGCCCGGTTCACCGCCTCCTCCAGCTCGTGCGCCAGCAGTACGTGCACCAGCTTGGCGTCCACGAACTCCGCGTCCCGCAGGGCGAGCCGCACCCCCCGCACCGCGTCGTCGCACAACCGCCGCGCCTCGACCAGTGACGTCCCGGTCGCGGTCAGCGGATTCCACGCACCCGACGCCTCGTCAGCAGCCCTGTCCTCGACGGCGTCCAGCAGATGTGCGAGCCGTCCGAAGAGCCGGCCCGCCTCGGCGAGCGGCGCCGCGTTGCCCGGCCGTCCGGCTAGTACGGCGGTGTGCGCGAAGGCGGCGGCCGTGGCCGTCTCGGTCGGTTCGGTGACGAAGAGCAGCGGGGTGCCGATACCGGCGACGGCCTCGATGCTGCCCTGCCGGTCCACCGCGTCGACGAGCACCGACGTGTCGAAGCCGAGCGACGCCCCGGTCCTCGCCCCGGCCCGGTCCCAGCCCCGCGCGACCCGACGGGCGGCGAGGGCGACGGGGCGGCGCCCCAACAGCCCGTCCCGGTCGGCGATGTGGTCCCGTACCTTCGCCGACGCCAGCACCAGCGAGACCGCTGCGGCCAGCCTCGCCCCCTCGCCCTGCGCGACCGGAGCGGTACGCATCGCCCGCAGCGGGCAGGGCCCGGCCGTGCGCCGCCAGTCCGTCGAGCGTACGGACTGAGCCTCCGTCAGAACCGAGACGATCAGCCCGTCGTAGTTGGTGACGATCCGTGAGAACTGGCCGTGGTCACTGCGAAGTGCCAGGCAGAGTCCGCAGAGATGAGCCATCCACTCGGTCTTGAGGCCCTCGCTGAGCCGATGCGTGCAGGGCCTGACGATGCCGAACAATTGCGCCCCCGTAATGCGGTGGACGTGCGATCGCGCCGCCCACTGAACAGTCCGTCAGGCATCGTACAGACGGCGTATGTTCACCCGTCCGACCCCCTGCTCACCCGTCTGGCCCGATGGTGCGATTTACACTCTCCCGGCGGCCCCCGCAACGACAGAGCCCAGGGAAATCACCACAACTTCTGCACCAGTACCGTCACGAAAACCCTGCGCGCCGACTATCCACTTGGCGCGCAATCCGCATGATGGACGACCATAGGGGGAGCGGAACACAAGTAGACCGCGGTGAAAGGAGGCGTTCATGGGATCGGTGCGCAAGGCGAGTGCCTGGCTCGGACTCGTCGAGGACAGCGACGACGACCGCTACTACGACGACGAGTACGCCGAGGGGAACAACGAGACACCCGAGCCCTGGGTCACGGACCCCCGGGTCCGTGTCGTCTCCGAGGCCGCCGAGGACAAGGGCCGCCGGATCGCCACCGTCACTCCGGACGGCTTCCGGGACGCACGCGGCATCGGCGAGCTGTTCCGGGACGGCATCCCGGTGATCGTGAACCTGACGAGCATGGAATCCGGCGACGCCAAGCGCGTCGTGGACTTCGCGGCCGGCCTGACCTTCGGTCTGCGCGGCTCCATCGAGCGCGTGGCCACCCGGGTCTTCCTGCTGACCCCCGCCGACACGAGCATCGTGAGCGGCGAGGCCGCCGGCCGTCAGACCGGCGGCTTCTTCAACCAGAGCTGAGCAGGGCGCTCACCGGCGCCCCGATCCGGTCGGGTCCGGAAACCGGCCCCCTACCGGAACGCGTCGAGTCCGGTGAGCGCCTTGCCCAGCACCAGCTGGTGCATTTCCACGGTGCCTTCGTACGTCAGCACCGATTCGAGGTTGGTGGCGTGCCGCATCACGGGGTACTCCAGTGAGATCCCGTTGGCGCCCAGGATCGTGCGGCTGGTACGGCAGATCTCGATCGCCTCGCGCACGTTGTTGAGCTTGCCGAAGCTGACCTGTTCCGGGCGCAGCCTCCCGGCGTCCATGCGCAGGCCCAGATGGTGGGCGAGCAGGATGCCCTTGTGGAGTTCGACGGCCATGTCGGCGAGCTTGGCCTGGGTGAGCTGGAATGCGCCGATGGGCTTTCCGAACTGCTCGCGCGTCTTCGAGTAGTCGACCGCCGCCTCAAAAGAGGAACGGGCGGCGCCCATGGAGCCCCACACGATTCCGTACCGCGCATGGCTCAGGCAGCTCAGCGGTCCCTTCAGTCCCACCACGTCCGGGAGTACGGCGTCGGCGGGCAGCCGGACCTCGTCCATGACCAGCTCGCTGGTGACGCTGGCGCGCAGTGACCACTTGTGGTGGATCTCCGGCGCGGAGAAGCCGGGGGCGTCGGTGGGGACGACGAAGCCGCGGATGCCCTCGTCGGTCTGCGCCCAGACGACGGCGACGCCGGCGACCGAGCCGTTGGTGATCCACATCTTGCGGCCGGTGAGCACCCAGTCGGTGCCGTCCCTCTTCGCGTACGTACGCATGCCCGCCGGGTCGGAGCCGTGGTCGGGCTCGGTCAGGCCGAAGCAGCCGATGATCTCGCCGGACGCCATTCCCGGGAGCCACTGCTGCTTCTGCTCCTCGGAACCGAAGCGCCAGATCGCGTACATGGCGAGCGAGCCCTGTACGGAGACGAGCGAGCGGATGCCGGAGTCGGCGGCCTCCAGCTCCAGACAGGCCAGGCCGTACTGGACGGCGGTGGCGCCCGCGCAGCCGTAGCCGGTCAGGGACATGCCGAGCGCGCCGATGGAGCCGAGTTCGCGGGCGAGGTCGCGGATACCGGGCAGCTCTCCGCGCTCGTACCAGTCGGCGATGTGCGGCAGGACGCGGTCGGCGGCCCAGGTGCGGACCGTTTCGCGGATCGCGAGGTCCTCGGGGCTGAGCAGATCGTCGATGCCGAGCGGGTCGGCGGGGTCGAACGGCGGAAGCTTCGGGGGATGTGCGGACATGCTGGCCCTCCGGCGGCTCTCGGCTGCGTTGAATCACCACAGCATTAACTAGCAGTGTTAGTTAAAGCTTCAGGGCGACGGTACGGGCCGGGACCGGGTCAGTCCAGACCCGTCCGGTCGGTTCACCGGTGCGGTCAGTCAAGACCCGCCGACGCCTCGGCGGGCTCGCGCCGCGCGGGCGGAAGCTTCCTGGTCTCCTGAGACTTGACCGCAGGCTCGGCATCAGCATCCGCATCCGGCTGCGGGTCCGGCGCCGACTGCAGGTCCGGGTCCGGCGTCGGGCCCAGGTCCGGGTCCGGCGTCAGGTCCAGGTCCGGGTCCTGCGCCGACTGGTCCATGCCGCGCGGCAGCCTCAGCGCGGCGACCGCGCCGATGAGCAGCAGTCCGGCGCTGGTCAGCAGGGTCACGTGCAGGCCGTGCACGAAGGCGACGCGGGCCGCGGAGCGCAGCGCGGCCCCTGCCGCACCGCCGATCTCCTTGGCGACCTCGTACGCCTCGCCGAGCGAGTTCGACGCGGACTTGCTGGAGGCGGCCGAGACGCCCTTGATGTGCTGGAGGCCGGGTCCGTACGCGGCGTTCATGACACTGCCGAGCAGCGCGATGCCCATGCCGGCGCCCAGCTGGTAGGAGGTCTCGCCGATGGCCGCCGCGCCGCCCGCCGAGTCGGCCGGGGCCTCACTGAGCATCGACTCGTACGAACCGAACAGCGTCGCCTGGATGCCGAAACCGAGCAGCACGAACCCGCCGGCCATCAGCCAGGGCCGGTCCTGCTGGCCCATCATCGTCAGCAGGGTGACGGAGGCTGCGGTGAGCGTGAAGCCGGACACCACCATGGCCCGTGGGCCGATCTTGTGGAGCGCCCACCCCCCGACCGCGCCCGCCGCCATCGCGGCGAAGGTCAACGGCAGCAGCCGCAGACCGGTCTCCAGCGGGCTCAGCCCGAGCACCAGCTGGAGGTACTGGACGGCGATCAGCTCCAGGCCGACCAGGGCCAGCATGCCGAGCACGAGGCAGCCCACGGAGGTGGTGAAGGTGACCCGGCCGAACAGCTTCATGTCGATCAGGGGGTGCTCGCGGCGCCTCTGCCTGCGCACGAAGAGGACCAGCAGGACCGCGCCGGCCAGCAGCGGGGCCAGGGTCATGACGTCGAGCACCGGGTCGCCGCTGCCCGCGCGCTTCACCCCGTAGACGACGCCGAGCACACCCGCGGAGGCCATCAGCGCGCCGACCACGTCCCACGGGCCCTGGCCGCTGCCGCGCGATTCGGGCAGCAGCAGACGGGCGAGGGGAAGGATCACGATCATCAGCGGGATATTGATCAGGAAGACCGAACCCCACCAGAAGTTCTCGACCAGGAAGCCGCCGATCACCGGGCCCCCGGCCGCGCCGATTCCGGAGACCGCCGCCCAGATGCCGATGGCCATCGCCCGTTCGCGGCGGTCGGGGAAGACCTGGCGGAGGATCGAGAGCGTGGCAGGCATGATCATCGCGCCGCCGATGCCGAGCAGGGCACGGGCCGCGATCAGCAGCTGCGGAGTCTCGGAGAGCGCGGCCAGCGCGGACGCGATACCGAACAGTCCGTAACCGAGCAGCAGCACGCGGCGGCGGCCGACGCGGTCACCGAGCGTGCCGAAGAGGATCAGCAGCGACGCACAGACAAGGGGATAGGAGTCGACTATCCACAGCAGCTCCACGGAGCCCGGGCGCAGGTCCTCGGTGACCGAGGGGACGGCGATGTGCAGGATCGTCGAGTCGAGCGCGACAAGAATCAGGCTCACGCAGAGGATCGCGAGCACGACCCAGCGGTTGGCCCCCTGACCGGAGAGAAGCCGTCGCAAAGGACCTCCCGCAGTCAGCTCGGCGCCGGCCGTGGTTGTCCCTGCCATGTACGTAACCTCCCAGTGATCCCCTCGCGCTCGGTGGGCCGCCGGGGACGTCCGTGTCTGATACGTCCTGGTGGGCCCGGCATCGACGGGCGAGTGAGCCGTCAGAGTACGCGAGTTCACCCCCCTGGCGCGTGGCCCATCTCTCACCGAAATGCCCGAGCCGGTGTGGCGTACACCACCCCGGTGCCCGCATCCGCGCCCGCACGGACATCCGCTCCGGCGTGCCACGCAACACCACGCACGGCGCGGCACGGTCGGTTCCCGGCCGGGCGCGGGCCGGCCCCGTACCGGCCGATGACGGAGCGGGGAATTCCGTCCGAAGTCCCTGTCGCTGAAATTCAGAAGTTTTCAAGAGAGTTGCGGGAGTAAGCCGGAATGAATAGGGCACAAGGTCCCCAGCATTTGCGTAACAGCCAGGAATAAACCTTACGGTGAGACACACCCCACATCACATGGTCATCACAAAGAGGCAGGACCGGTCGGGCCCGTCACTCACCCGCTGTAATGTCGATTGGGTGCGTATCGACCGAATCTTTGCCCGGCTGGACCGGGAACCGGAGCCGCCGAAGATAGAGATCCCCGGCATGAGCCGGACCCGCAAGGTTCTCTTCGGCTCGACGGTGGCGTTCTACATCGCCATCGTCTGGGCCGTGCTGGTCAGTTCCTGGCTCGTCCTGCTCGACTGGAAGGTGATGCTCTTCCGGCCGTACGAACAGTGGCCCGAGCTGCACGCCTTCCTCGACTACTTCGTGGTGCTGGGCCAGCGCGGCCCGACCGCGGTGATGGTCGCGGCGTGGCTGGGCTGGCGCTCCTGGCGGCAGCACACGCTCCGCCCGCTGCTCGCCCTGGCCGCCGCGCTGCTGCTGCTCAACCTGACGGTGGGCGCGGTGAAGATCGGCCTGGGCCGCCTCGGACCGCACTACGCGACCGAGATCGGGTCCGCCGAGATGTTCGCCGGCGGCGACATATTTCCCTCGGGCCACACCGCCAACGCGGTCGTGACCTGGGGCATCCTCGCGTATCTGGCGACCACCCCACGGGCCAGGCGCTGGCTGTCGGTGATGTCCGCGGTCGTCGCTCTCGGCGTCGGCGCCACCACTGTGTATCTGGGCACGCACTGGCTGAGCGACGTGCTGCTCGGCTGGGCCGCCGGGCTGCTGATCCTGCTGGCGCTGCCCTGGTTCGAGCCGATGATCGCGCGGGCGGAGGCCTTCGTCTTCGCGGTGCGCGAGCGGTGGCGGGCGCGCGGTGCGCTCGCTCCGGCCCTTCCCGGTGCCACCGATCCGGCGGTACCGACCGGTGTTCCGGCGGCGGTTCCCTCGATACGTCCGGGCGCGGACCCGACGCCCGCCCGCGAGCCGGTGGGCGCGGGCAGCAGCCGGTACGGGGTCACCAGGCCCCCTCACCTCCCGGCTCCCGCACACCTCCAGGCGCGGCCGCACGGGGTCCGCTCGGAGCGCGCACCGGTCACCCCGGCGGGCAGCAGGCGGCCTCCGCAGGCGCGCGGCGGCGGGTCGCACGCGCCGCACCCGGCGCGCTGAGCCCCTCCCGCCGCCCCTGACAGGTACGGCAGACACGCACAGCGAAGGCCCCGGGCCGCTCTCCAGGAGCGGCCCGGGGCCTTCGTCGTCACCGGTCGTGCGGGGTCGTACTTCGGGTCGTGCAGGGGTCGCACTCCGGGTCGTGCAGGGGTTCCTACCGAGGTCCCGTGCGGGTCTCAGCCGATCCAGCAGCGGGTCACGGTGTCGTCCTTCGCCTCGAAGTTGAGCCGGCCCTGGAGGAACTCCATAGTGATGATCGCGCCCGGCGGGAGCGTTCTGACGGTGCTCCAGCCGTGCTCCCTGGCGGTTCGCCCGGCCTCTTCCACGGCAAGGCCTACGTAGCGCTCGGGGTTGTCGTCGGGCTGGGCGGGGGGTGTGGGTAGAGGTGCCATGGGGCCCACCGTAGGCGCCAGATACCTTCCCGGTCACGCTTGTGTCACAAGATCACGACAAGAGTTTGGTTACGCTGCTTTCACTCGATAGGGCAGTTTCATTATTCATAAATACCCATTTCCTACTGGGCATTTGATGCATTCACCGGGTCCACTCCTTTCCTCTCCAGTGGATCCGAACCGGTACGATCCGCATTCGGGAACGGAGCCGTGGAAAGAAATCAGCCACCGGTGCAGAGACATCCGGAATTCTTGATTCCACATCAACTCCGCACTCCCGTCAGCCTGTAGCACAGGTCGCACGCACATCCGAATCCCACACGCCCCCTGTCGGATCCGGGGTTCCCGCGCGCATCATGAGACGGTTGGCCCGGTCCGCGAACGGCGAGGGGGCACGATGGGCACGGAGACCGTCGAGACGGCTGGTGCACCTCCGGCGAGGGTCCGGCGGCCCGGCCGGGTGGTCGTGGACTGGCTGACCACCACGGACCACAAGAAGATCGGCCATCTCTACCTGATCACGGCGTTCGGCTTCTTCCTGATCGCCGGGCTGATGGCCCTCATGATGCGGGCGGAGCTGGCCCGCCCCGGGCTCCAGCTGATGACCAACAACGAGTTCAACCAGGCGTTCACCCTGCACGGCACGATCATGCTGCTGCTGTTCGCGACGCCGACCTTCGCCGGGTTCGCCAACGAGATCATGCCGCTGCAGATCGGCTCGCCCGACGTGGCGTTCCCCCGGCTGAACATGCTCTCGTACTGGCTGTTCCTCTTCGGCGGACTGATCGTCCTCGGCTCGCTGATCGTGCCCGGGGGTCCGGCGAACTTCGGCTGGTTCGCGTACGCGCCGCTCAACAGCATGGTCCGCTCCCCCGGCATCGGCGCCGACCTCTGGATCATGGGCCTCGCCCTGTCCGGCTTCGGCACGATCCTCGGTGCGGTGAACTTCCTGACCACCATCATCGGGATGCGCGCACCCGGCATGACCATGTTCCGGATGCCCATCTTCACCTGGAACGTGCTGTTCACGTCGATTCTGGTGCTGGTCGCGTTCCCGGTGCTCGCGGCGGCGCTGCTGGTGCTGGAGGCGGACCGGCGGTTCGGGTCGATGGTCTTCGAGGCGCAGTGGGGAGGCGCGCTGCTCTGGCAGCACCTCTTCTGGTTCTTCGGGCATCCGGAGGTCTACATCATCGCGCTGCCGTTCTTCGGCATCGTCAGCGAGATCATCCCGGTCTTCTCCCGGAAGCCGATCTTCGGTTACGTGGCGCTGGTCGGCGCGACCATGGCCATCACCGGTCTGTCGCTGGTGGTGTGGGCGCACCACATGTTCGCGACGGGCGCGGTGCTGCTGCCGTTCTTCTCGTTCATGTCGTTCCTGATCGCGGTGCCGACCGGGGTGAAGTTCTTCAACTGGACGGGCACGATGCTCAAGGGCTCGCTGTCCTTCGAGACGCCGATGCTGTGGTCGGTGGGGTTCCTGGTGAGCTTCCTGTTCGGCGGGCTGACCGGGGTGATCCTGGCGTCGCCGCCGCTGGACTTCCATGTCACCGACTCGTACTTCGTGGTGGCGCACTTCCACTACGTGGTGTTCGGGACGGTGGTCTTCGCGACGTTCGCCGGGTTCTTCTTCTGGTGGCCGAAGTTCACGGGCAAGATGCTCGACGAGCGGCTCGGCAAGATCCAGTTCTGGACGCTGTTCGTGGGCTTCCACACCACGTTCCTGGTGCAGCACTGGCTGGGTGCGGAGGGCATGCCGCGCCGGTACGCCGACTATCTGGCGGCGGACGGCTTCACCGTGCTCAACACGATCTCCACCATGGGGGCGTTCCTGCTCGGACTGTCCTCGCTGCCGTTCTTCTACAACGTCTGGAAGACCGCGAAGTACGGCAAGAAGGTCGACCTGGACGACCCGTGGGGATACGGGCGTTCGCTGGAGTGGGCGACGTCGTGTCCGCCGCCACGGCACAACTTCCTCACCCTGCCCAAGGTCCGCTCGGAGTCCCCCGCGTTCGACCTGCACCACCCGGAGATCGTGGCCGTCGAGCAGGCCGCGGAGGCGGGCAAGTACGCACCGGCGGCTACGGGCGGCGCCGCTCCACTGCCCGCCCCAGAAGATCACGAGCCGCGCTGATCCGCTCCGTCAGCTCCACCGGCTCGACCACCTCGAACTCAAGCCCCATCAGCAGCACATGGATCACCAGCACGTCCATGCTCAGCGCCCCCGTGCGCAGCAGGCAGCTCTGTGCGCTCTCCGCCTCCAGCACACCGTCACTGGGGCCGACGGCCTCCCTCGCCACCTCAAGAGGTACCAGCAGGCGCAGCACGGCAGTTGCCCGGTACGCCGCCGTGGAGACGCCCTGGGAGACGTACCCGGCAAGGTCATCGGCCGGGGCCTCGCGCGGTGTGAAGCGCGGCCCGTGCGGCGGTGTCGGGGTGATCCGGTCGACCCGGTACGTACGCCAGTCGGCGCGGTCCGTGTCCCAGGCGACCAGGTACCAGCGGCGCTCGGTGCACACCAGGCGGTGCGGCTCCACGGTGCGGCGGGTGGCGTTGCCCGCGTGGTCGCGGTACTCGAAGCGCAGGCGCTCGGAGTCCCGGCAGGCGCCCGCGAGTTCGGTGAGGACGGCGGGGTCCACGGGGTCGGCGCGGCCGCCGTGCAGCATCGGCACGGTGAACGCGTTCAGGGCGCCGACGCGGCGGCGCAGCCGGTCGGGGAGCACCTGCTCCAGCTTGGTGAGGGCGCGCACCGACGTCTCCCCGATGCCCTCGATGCCCTGCCCCGCCGCGGTGCGCAGGCCGACGGCGACGGCCACCGCCTCGTCGTCGTCGAGAAGCAGCGGCGGCAGCTGGGCGCCGACGCCCAGCTGGTAGCCGCCGCCGGTGCCGGGGCTGGCGTGGACGGGGTAGCCGAGCTCACGGAGCCGGTCGACGTCGCGCCGCACGGTGCGCGGGGTGACGCCGAGCCGGTCCGCGAGGTCGGGGCCGGTCCAATCACGGTGGGCCTGGAGCAGCGAGAGCAGACGCAGCAGCCTGGCCGAGGTCTCCAACATGGAGCGGAGTCTGCCAGGCGTTGCGGACAGCTTCGGTCCGCAGTGTGCCGCCCTCTTGGGTCGACTTCGGACACTGCCCTCTTGAGGTGACGGCGGATGCCGCCCTCTTGAGGTGACGTCAGGGGGTGCTGATCTGGACGGCGAGGTCGTTGTCGCGCGTGAAGTACGGGAAGGCGACGGTCTTGCCGGTGTCGCCGACGGGCAGCACCGGGTACTTGAAGACGGTCTGCTTCTCCGCGATGTCGTCCAGGAGCCTGGCCAGCCGTATCGGCGGGGCGCCGTCGGACTCGGTCAGCCACAGGTCCCACACCCAGGTGGCACCGTCGCGGCCCTCGCCGAGGGCGGCGTACGGCAGCGTGAACGCGAAGGTGTGCGCGCCGCCGTCGCCCCCCGAGGCCGTCACGGGCTCCCGGTGGACCCGGTCGCGGTCGCCGCGCAGCCGGGCCTCGACGACCGTGTCCCGGCCCGCCTCGGCCCCGTACAGGCGCCCCTCGACGGTCATCGTGGCGCCGTCGGCGGCGAAGGCGATGTCGCCCGCCTCGGCGTGCGGGGAGCGGCGCCAGCTGCGGACGGCGAGACGGCCGTCGGGCGTCGCGTACGGGATGCGGACGGCGACGGCCTCGGTACGCGGGTCCGGCGTGCGGTCGACCAGGGCGCGCAGGTCGCGCAGCCCCGGACGGACGGTGAGATCGGCCCCGCCGCCGTACACATGGGTCTCCCAGCGGCCCTCGGGGAGGTCGACGGTGCTGGGCAGCACGGCCCGCAGGCGGCCGTGCGCAACGGGCGTGAGCGGCAGCCGTACGTCGCCGCTCCCCGCCCCGCCGGTACGCCGCAGCACCAGGGCCGCGTCGGGCGCCGCGGCGGCTGCCACGTCGAAGGTGACCCCGCCCGCGGAGTCCGCGGTGCAGTCGGCGCGCGGAGCCGCCGGGCCACCGGTCCCGTCGGCCGGGGCCGGCGAGGGCCGGGATGAGGAAGAGCTGGTCATGCGGTACGCCCTTTCCGGAGCGTGGAGAGGACCTTGCGGCGCAGAGTGAAGGCTTCGTCGATGAGGACACTCGGGGCGCGGTGAAGGTTGTCCCGCAGCGGGCTGTGAGTTCGGTCGTTGGTACCGCGGGCGACGAGGTCGGAGTAGAGCGCCGCGTGCCGTTCGGCGATCTGTCCGGGGTCGAAGCGGGCGGAGTTCTCCAGCGCCGCCCGGCCCATCCGCTTGCGCAGCGCGTCGTCCTCCATGAGGGCGAGGAGGGCGCGCGCGACGGCGTCGGCGTCGCCCATGGGGACGAGCCGTCCGTCGACGCCGTCGCGGATTATCTCGCGGGGGCCGTGCGGGCAGTCGGTGGAGACCACCGGGAGGCCGCAGCGCATGGCCTCGACGATGGTCATGCCGAACGCTTCGAGGTCGGAGGTGACGGCGGCGATCGATCCCTTGGGCCACTCCGCCTCAAGAGGGTCGGCGACGCCCATCAGGAAGACGTGGTTGTGCAGGCCCAGCTCGTGGATGAGCCCGCGCAGTCCGGGGGCGCTCTCGCCGCCGCCGTAGATGCGCAGCTTCCAGTCGGGGCGGGCGGCGACGACCTGGGCGAAGGCCCGTACCAGCAGGTCGTAGCGCTTGCCGGGGGTGAGCCGCCCGGCGGCGATCACCCACTTGCCGTTGCCGTCGGAGGGCGGCAGGGAGGCCGCCGGAATGCTGTTGGCCATGGCCTCGATGCGCACGCCCGGGAGTTTCAGCCGGGTGCGGTACGACAGGGCGTCGGCCTCGGTGACGGTGGTGACCGCGTCCAGGAGTGCGTACCGGTAGCGCAGCTCGCGGCGCAGCCGGAAGCGGTGGCTGTCGAGGGTGAGGTGCTCCTGGCCGATCCGTACGGTGTCGCGGCGGGCCTGCCGGGCGAGGTGCACGTTGAGGCCCGGCCGGGTACCGACGACGACGTCGGTCTTCAGGCCCTGGAGGTGGGCGCCGATCCGCTGATCGGTGAGGCGGCTGTACTGGTGGTAACGGCTGTCACCGGCCGGGAAGACGTGGGCCCGGCGGGCGTGGTCGGGCAGGTCGCCGTCGTAGCCGGGGCTCTTCTTGCGCAGGTCGACGAGATGGCCGAGGCGCACACCGGCGGGGGCGCTCATGGAGGGTTCGTCGGCGTGCCGGAAGACCGACGTGATCTCCACGTCGTGGTGCTCGGCCAGGGTCTGGGCGAGGTTGAACGTGGTGCGGATCGTGCCCCCGACGGCATAGGCGTTGTGGAGCAGAAAAGATATGTGCATGCGCCGGTACGTCCCCCTGGGTCTTCGACGGGCCGGACGGCCCCGTCACGGAGCCCTCCGCCGTTCATTCGGTGAGAGGACTGTACTTGTCCCTTCCACGGCGGCGCAGGTGCAGAGCGCCCTTACGGGCGGTAGGGCAGCTGCGGGACGGTGAAGCAGTTCCGGGTCATTTCTCCCTGCGTCACCCAGCCCGTGCCGTCCTTCCAGCGTGCCACGGACAGACAGGTTCGGCGCTCGGTGGGCGGGGCGGGCGTGGGGGCGTACCCGACGGGAAGGAGCAGACCGCGGGCGGTGTAGGGCTCCTCGCGGTCAAGGTGGCGCTCGACACATGCGCGGGTGAGGTCGCCGCAGGACAGGGCGGCGTCGGTGAACCACATGGCGGCGGCCCACCCTTCGAGCTGCCACTGCGACAGCGCCCGCTCGCTGCGCCCGCTCCTCTTGAGGCTGCCTTGCAGGGCAGTGCGGAACTCGCGTACCCGCGGGTCGTCCTTGTCGTCGTAGTTGCGGCTGCCGCCGGTCACCCACAGGGCGTTGCGGCAGCGGGGTGCGTCCCGGTAGTCGTCGGCGACGGTCGCGGACCAGTTCTGTACGTTCGTGACCTTGGCGGTGACGTCGGCGCCCACGGCGTCCATCGCCTTGCACAGCTGGGCGTTGCCGTGGGTGTCCATGGCGTCGAACACGAGGTCGGCGCCCTGCTCCTTCAGGTCGGCCGCCACCGCGCGGAAGTTGGGCAGGGCGAAGTCGACCTGTTCCTCAACGACGGTGTACCCCTCGGCCCGCAGCCCCTGGACGGTGAGGCGGGCGTACGAGGCGGAGGACGCCTGGTTGTACGAGACGACGGCCGCGGTGCGCGCGCCGTGTGCCCTCTTGAAGTAGCGGTAGACCTCGGTGCCGCCGTAGAGGGTGCCGTTCCAGCCTGGCTTCGCGCTCTTCCCGCCGGTGCGGGGGGCGAGGCTGCCGTAGATGCCGTACAGGTGGGGGTAGGTGTCGTACGCGGTGCCGATGGGCTGGCCGCCGATGTCGGGGACGCCCGCGGCGGAGACCAGACGGGCGCCCGCGTAGTCGAGGGCCGTGGTGGCGACGAGGGCGAACACCTTCTTCTCCTCGATCAGCTCGCGCACGCACTCGGTGTTGCCGATGCCGCTGCCGCCGTCGTCGCAGCTCTCCACCTGGATCCGGCGGCCGCCGACGCCGCCGCGGGAGTTGAGTACGTCGAAGTACGCGCGGGCGCCGTCGCCCGGGCCGGTGAAGGTGTCGCCGCCTACCGGGCTGGTGGCGCTGGCGATGATGCCGATGCGCAGGGGCGGGGCGGCGGGAGCCGTGGTGGTGGCCGGCTGCTCGAAGTCGCTCTCGGGCAGCCTGCTGCCGCAGGCGGCGGCGCACAGCACGAGGAGCGCCGACAGGGCTGCGTACAGCGGGTGCCGAAGGAGGGCCCGAGGCCGCTCTGATTCAGGGCTCCGGAGCCGTTCAGCAGCCCTGGGCAGCCGCATTGCCGCTCAGCTTGACGAGGGCGCACAGCGACTTCACGGACACCTTCCAGGTGTTGTCCTGGAGGACCGCGGTGCCCTTGGAGCCGGGGAGCACGGGGACGCCGTCGAGCAGCAGGTCGTACGTCACCTCCGCCTGGGTGGCCGAGTTGAACCGCACGGCCTTGACCTTCGCCGAGCTCTGGCCGCCGCGCTTGTCGTTGTTGAAGGCGGTCAGCAGCGGTTTGAGGAGGGTGCCGTTCTCCAGGACCTTCGCCTTCTCGTCGGTGGGGACGGCGGGGTCGAAGAACGTCGTCCAGTTCTTCTCGACCTGCCGCCCGGCCGCCGTGGTGTCGGCGGGGCCGCTGGCGGACGCCGAGTCGGAGGGCTGGGGGTCGACGCCGCCGGTAGTGGTATCGGCACCGGCGCCCGGCGTCGAACTCACGCTGCTCTCCTGCGACTTGGGCGGGGCTGCGCCGCCGTCGCCGCATGCGGTGGCACCGGAGGCCAGGAGGAGCACTGCTGCCGCCGCACACGCAGCGGTCCGGGAATTCCTGCCGACGAGCATTGCGCCCACCACCTTCAGGGTCGGTCCCACACAGGGCATAGTGCAAGGAATCGTCCGTGTTGGACAGGGGGCGCGATGCGCAGAGCACCGTACGTGTGGGCCGCACTGGGCGCCGTCTGCTGCGGTGCGGTGCTGTGTGTGCTGGGCTGGTACGGGGTGTCCGGCGAGCGGTTCACCGCCCGGCAGGTCCCCTACCTGGCGTCCTGCACGCTGCCCGGGGCGGCGCTGATCGTGGCGGGGGCGGTACTGCTGGCCGGACGGGACCTCGGCGGGCGGGGCCGGGACGCCGTACCGGAACCGTCGGACCCGTCGGACCCGTCGGAACCGCCGGAGGAGGGCCGGCTCCCTTCCTCCGACGGCCCGTTGCTGCGTCTGCCGGGCGGCACGCTGGCCCACCGCCGGGACTGTCCGCTCGTCCTCGGCAAGCCGGAGGCCGCCCCTGCGTCGGGAGTCCGGGACCTGGCCCCGTGCCCGGTCTGCGAGCCCGAGCACCTCTTTGAGGGCGAGGGCGAGGGCGGGGGCAGGGGCGGGGGCAGGGGCGAGGGTGAGGGCAGGGGCGAGGGCGGGGGCGAGGGCGGGGCAGAAGTCTCGGGCAGCGGGGCCGAAGTGCCCGGACCCGGGACCGGGACCTGACGCCCGGTGTCCTCCCTGACGTACGACCTCACCCTGGCCGGTCTCGCGATCGGCAGCGCCGCGGCCCTGTCCGGCATCGGCCTGATCGTCACGTACCGGGCGACAGGGGTGCTGAACCTGGCGCACGGGGCGGTGGCCATGCTCTGCGCCTATGTCGTGCGGCAGTTGGCGGTGGACTGGCACTGGCCGGTGCCGCTCGCCGCCGCCACCACTTTGCTGCTGGTGGCCCCGGCCGTCGGTCTCCTCCTGGACCGGGCGGTCTTCCGGCCGCTCTCCGTCCGCGGCACGGATCCCGCCCGCACCCTGGTGGCGTCGATCGGGGTGTTCGTCCTGCTGATCGGCGCGGCCGCCCTGCTGTGGGGCGAGGGCGCCCGCGCGGACGCGCCGGAACTCTTCGGCGACTCCCCCTGGCCACCGCTCGCCGCCGTACTGCTGCTGTCCGCCACGGTGGGGACGCTCCCCCGCAGGACCCGCTTGGGCCGCGCCCTGCGCGCGGTCGTCGACAACCGCCGGCTGGCCGTCCTGGGCGGTATCGACGCCGACCGGGTGGCGGCGGCGGGCTGGGCGTTCGGCTCGTTCACGGCGGGCCTCACCGGCGTCCTCCTCGCCCCGTACGTACGTCTCGACCCGTACGGGCTGCCCCTCCTGGTGGTGGAGGTGATCGCGGTCGCGGCCCTGGCCCGGATGCGCAGTCTGCCGGTCGCCGTCGCGGCGGCGCTGCTGCTCGGCGTCGCCCAGGCCCAGCTGACCCGTCTGCACCCGGCGGGCCTGCCCGGCCCGCTGGTCCAGTCCGTCGGCGCCAACCTCTTTGTGGTGGCGCTGCTGGCGGCGGCCCTGCTGTTCCCGACCCCGGGCCCGGCAGCGCCGTCCGCCCACCCGGCAGCCTCGCCCGTGCCCGCCCGGCGCACCGAGCCCTTGCGGCTGCACCGCCCCTTGCGGCTGTCCCTCCCCCTGCTCGCCGCCGTCCTGTTCCTGCTCCCCCTCGGCCTGGCGGGCGACGGCCTGCACACCGCCCTGCCGGTGCCCGCGACGGCCGTGATCCTGTTGTCCCTGGTGGTGGTGAGCGGGCGCAGCGGGCAGATCTCACTGGGGCAGGCGGCGTACGCGGGGCTCGGCGCGCTCTTCACCGCCCTGCTGGCGGACGGCCGGCTCCCCGGACTGCCTCCCCTGCCCGAACTGGCATCGCTGGCCCTCTCCGTGGCGCTGACAGCCCCTCTCGGCCTCCTCATGGGGTGGCCCGCGATCCGCCGCCACGGGCTGGCGCTGGCACTGACGACGCTCGCGTTCGGGGTGGCGGTGAGCCGCTTCGTGCTCGACCAGCCGTACGCGACGGCGGGCCTGACGGTCTCCCGCCCGGCGGGTTTCACCTCCGACCGGGCCTACTACCTACTGGAGCTGAGCCTGCTCCTGGCCTGCCTCCTCCTGGTCGCCGGGCTCCGCAAAGGGCGCTCGGGGCGTGCGCTGGCCGCCCTGCGCGACCACGAGGAGGGTGCGTCGGCGGCAGGCGTACGGGTGCCGGCCCTCAAGGTCCTCAGCTTCGTCGCCGGAGCCGCCCTGGCCGCGCTCGGCGGCGGGCTGCTGTCCATGTCGGTGCAGGCCTTCGACCCGACGGCGTACGACCCGGTACGCGGCCTGCTGTGGTTCGCGGCGGTACTGGTGCTTGGCGCGGACAGTCTGCTGACGGCGTGCACGGCGGCGGTCCTCCTGGTGGCCCTGGACGCGGGAACCACGACAGGCCTGGCGGCAGCACTGATCGGCGCCCTCGCTCTCCTGCGCCCGCTCCTGCAACGACTGCGCGGCCGGGGCGCCCACCCCACAGCGCCGAACCTGTGGACGCGGGTTCCGCCAGTGGCGGCGGAGCAGTCGGGCGCGGGCGGAGCCCCTCGCCGCGGCTCGGCCCCCGCTGCCCCCGTCCGGCCCCGCGGCCGCTCCCGTAGCCCGGGACCCCGCCCACCTCAGCACCCCCTCCGCGCCCACCAGGTCCGCCTCGCCTACGGCGGCTTCCTCGCTCTCGACGCCGTCGACCTCACCGTCCCGTACGGACACATCACCGCCCTCGTCGGCGCGAACGGCGCCGGCAAGAGCACCCTGTTCCACTGCCTCTGCGGCACCCTGCGCCCCACCTCCGGCCGCATCGAGCTGGGCGGCACCGACATCACCCGCCGCGCCGCCCACACCCGCACCCGCCTCGGCGTCGCCAGGACCTTCCAGCAGCTCGCTGTCTTCCCCTCCCTCACCGTCGAGGAGAACGTCGTCCTGGGCGCCGAACACGGCCACCGCCGCGACCGTTCCGCCGTCGAACCCGCCCTCCGGCTGCTCGCCCTCGACGGCCCGGTCCGCCACCGCCCCGCCGCCGGCCTGCCCACCGGCACCCTCCGCCGGGTCGAGCTGGCCCGCGCCCTGGCGGGCCGCCCGCACACCCTGCTCCTCGACGAGCCCGCCGCGGGCCTGGACGCCGCCGAGACCGCCGCTCTCGCGCGCGTGCTGGCGGCGCTCGCCGCCGACGGCACCGCGGTCCTCGTCGTCGAGCACGACCTCGACCTGGTCGCGGACATCGCCGGCACCGTCCACACCATGGCCGCCGGATCCATCGTCACCAGCACTGCCGTCCCCCGCGCTGTCGCCGCCACCGCTGTCGCCCCCACCGTCTCAAAGAGGACGCACCGGTGAGCGTCGAGATCGGGCTGTGCGCCGCCCGCGTCCGCTACGGCCCCCTGGAGGCCCTGCACGGCGTCGACCTCGCCGTCCCGGCCTCCTCCCTGACCGTCCTCCTGGGCCGCAACGGCTCCGGCCGTACGACCGCCCTGCGCGCCCTCGCGGGCACCGTTGCCCTCAGCGCCGGACACGTCCGGTGGCAGGGAGCGGACGTCACCCGGCTGCCCGCCCACGGCCGGGCCCGCCGCGGTCTGTGCTTCGTACCGGATCTGCAGGCGGTGTACGGGGGCCTCACGGTCGCCGACAACCTCGCCCTCAACACCCCGCCGGGCGCCGACGCTTCACCCGCCCTGGAGGCGTACCCCGCCCTGCGCCCGCTCCTCCCCCGCCTCGCGGGCACCCTCTCCGGCGGCGAACAGCGCATGCTCGCCGTCTCCCGCGCCCTCCTCGCCGCCGCGGCCCCCGGCAGCGCCGCGCGGGCCCGTACGCGTGTGGTGCTCGTCGACGAACCCACCCTCGGCATGTCGCCCGGCACGGCGGCCCGTACGTACGCACTCCTGGCGGCCCTCAGCACGACGACAGCCGTCGTCCTCGCGGAGCAACGGCTGCCGGACCTGCCCGCCCCCGGCCCGGTGTTCGTGACCGAACTGGACCGGGGGCGGGTCGCGTTCACAGGAGAAGCATCGGAGAGCTCGCGGGCTCCGCACGGGTACGGCCCTGCCCCGAACCGCCCGGGAGGACCAGCCAGGTACCGGCGTTGAGCCCGTCGGGACGGGCCCCGATCATGTCCTTGTTGGCCTTGTAGAGGGCCTGCCAGCCGCCCTTGACCTTGTGCTTCGCGGCGATCGACGACAGCGTCTCGCCGGGCTTCACGATGTGGATGCGCCGGTCGCCGAGCCCGTACCGCTTCGAGCAGTCCGGCCAGGCCCGCCACCCCTGGGTGGTCAGGACCTGCTCGGCGACCTTGATCTGTTCCGCGCGGGTGGCCAGGTCGGCCCGGGGCGCGTATCCGAGGCCGCCGTGCTCCTCCCAGGTCGGCTGCTCGAACTGGAGGCCGCCGTAGTAGTCGTTGCCGGTGTTGATCTTCCAGTCGCCGCCGCTCTCGCACTCGGCGAGGCAGCTCCACGGCCACTGGCTCGCGGCGCACCCGTAGGGCCCGAATCCCCTTTCGGCGGACGGTGGTGGGGAGGTCTGGAGGGCACGGGCCGCGGCGGTCGCGGCGGACACCGGGAAGAGGGCGAGCAGCGCACCGAGCACGGCGCAGGACAGAAGACGCAATCGAGGCTTCAACACCTGCCCACCCCATCACCGTCCCGCCCACGCGCGCGCGTGCCGCGCGGGACGCCGCCGGGCCCCACCCGGTCGGGCGACCGGACGGGGCCCTCGCTGCCGAGAGTCGGAAGACGGCTCGGCCAGCCGCGTACACCTGCTACCCGCTCGTACGGTGCGCCCGCACGACGCCACCCGGGGCGTCGCCGGACCGCACCACATGGCTGCCGCTCCCGGGTGCGGCGCCCGCAGCCCCCGCCCGGCGCGAGCAGGCGGGCCAGGCGCCCCACCCCTGCTTGCGCTGGACCTTGGTGGCGACGGCGATCTGCTGGGCCCTGCTCGCCCGGTCTGCGGTACGGGCGTACGCCCCGCCGCCGTGCGCGCGCCAGGTCCCGGCGGAGAACTGCAGCCCGCCGTAGTAGCCGTTGCCGGTATTGATGTGCCAGTTGCCACCGCTCTCGCACCGGGCGATGCGGTCCCACACTCCGCGGTCCGCCGCCACGGCCTGCGGGCCGATGGCGACGATCAGCGCCAGCGGGGCCACCAGGGCGGCCCCGACGAGCGCTGCGGTTTCACGACGGCGGTTGCCGCGGCGTATCGCACTGGAACATGCGGTCATGGAGTCCCTCTCGCAGGACCCGGACTCCCCCTGGGCGGTACGGCCGTGAGCGCGTCCGGCGCTCCCGTGCCGCGCCGCCCCGCCCGCCGGGGTTGGTGCTGGACGGTGCGTTTCCGGCGGGCGTGTCCGGGCGGTGCTCGATGCACACGGCGGTGGAATCTATGGACCCGCACGCCCCGATATCAACCAAGTCATTGTCATTCCAGGCCAGTTGCCCACTACCCCGGGTAACGGCCAATTCCGGACACCCAATTGATTCGCTGATATCACGATTTATCGACCTGCCGTCCGACTGATCTGTGACCCACCTCACCGCCCCGACTTGCGTGCAATCAGCAGGCACTGACGTGGAGTGAAGGCTTCCGCACTCCGGCTCACCCTCCGCGGCGGATGAGTCGATTCCGCTCCCCGTCCCGCGTGACTCCGGCCACAGATCACCCGTTGTCTTCTTGACGCTCCGGGAACCGCCCGGTGCCAGCACCCAGTTCGAGGAGCCACCCGTGTCGCGCATGCTCGACGTCAGCGACGACGTACGCGCCGAGATCGGCGACGTAGAAGCCGACCGGCTGCTCGCCGGCGAGAACACCCCCGGCAGTTACGACTGCACCTCCTGCCGCACCCCCGGCGACTCCGGGCAGGAGGCCACCAGCACCGTGCTGTTCGTCGGCGAGGAGACCGCGGTCCTCGCCTTCGCCCACGCCGGCTGCATCCCCTCCCAGGTCGTCCCGGTTTCCGAGGAGCAGCTGCAGGGCGCGGTCCGCTCCATCACCGCCAGCCAGGACGGCTCGGGCGGCGGCGCCGACGGAGCGCCCGAACAGGCCGTGCTCGGGGTGACCAGCGGCCTGGTCCTCATCGAGGGCGAGCTGCACCCCGCGCTCGTCGTCGAGCCGACCGCGGCGATCGCCCGCCCCGGCTCGGACAACGGCGACGAGTTCCTGACGCTGCTCGTCGAGCAGGGCTTCCTGCCGGTCGCCGACCTGAAGTCGGCGCCCGGCCTGCTGCCCGGCTGGTCCGTGCTGCTCGCCATGGGCCAGCTGCACGCCGTGCTGCAGCCCGGCACGTCCGGCGGCGGCCCGGTCGCCTGGTGGCAGGCGCACCACCCGCTCCAGGTCACCGACTCCTGGCGGGCCGCGGCCAACAAGTCGCAGAAGATCCTGGTCCTGGCCGCCCCGGTCGGCTCCATCGGCCACCAGCCGCGCGAGGACGTGCTGCGCATCGCCCTGGACAAAGCGGCGGCGAACGGCCTTCTGGTCGCGGCGATGATGCCGCTGGCCGGTACCTGACAGCCGCTCGGGTCCCTTCCCGAGGGGCTCCGGGGTGAATCCGGACGCGGGCGTTCCGTACGCCCGCGTCCTCGCAGCACCCGTATCCGCATCACCCGCATCCGAGAGGCAGTGGGGTCGTTGGCACAGACGTGCACTCATACGACCCCACTCGCCCGTACCAGAGCCAGATCCCTGCCATGCGGCCGTCGCAGGAGACCCCGCCCCAGCCGACGTTCACGCCGATCTACGACGCGCTGTACTCCGAGTACCGCAGGTCCTTCCGGGCCCTGCCCGGTGACCGGAGCGGCGAGGAGGACCTCGGCTTCACGGCCTTCAGAACAGGCCCGGGGATGAGCCACGGGCACGGCGGCGGCTACCAGGGGCATCCGCACACGCCGCAGCACACGTCCTACCCGCAGCACCTCAGCACCTGGCAGAACCTGCACACCCAGCACAACCAAGGGCGGCAGTACACCGGGAATCTTCCCGCCGCACTGCCGCCCGGCCCCCGCAGGGGCTTCTGACGCCTCTATGAGGTGACGCCGTCGCCCATGGAGCGTCACCGTCACCTCATAGAGGTGTCTGCTTACTTGTTCCGGCCGCTTACTTGTTCCGGCCGCGCTTCTCGCGCACCCGCACCGAGATGTGGATCGGCGTTCCCTCGAAGCCGAACTCCTCGCGCAGCCGGCGCTCCACGAAGCGCCGGTAGCCGGCCTCCAGGAAGCCCGAGGCGAACAGCACGAACCGCGGCGGCTTGGCACCGGCCTGCGTCCCGAACAGGATGCGGGGCTGCTTGCCGCCGCGGACCGGGTGCGGGTGGGAGGCGACGATCTCGCCGAGGAAGGCGTTGAGGCGGCCGGTCGGGATGCGGGTCTCCCAGCCCTCCAGCGCCGTCTCGATCGCCGGGACCAGCCGCTCCATGTGGCGGCCGGTGACGGCGGAGACGTTGACGCGCGGGGCCCAGGCGACCTGGGCCAGCTCGGTCTCGATCTCGCGCTCCAGGTAGTAGCGGCGCTCCTCGTCGAGGGTGTCCCACTTGTTGAAGGCCAGCACGATCGCACGGCCGGCCTCGACGGCCATCGTGACGATGCGCTGGTCCTGCACGGAGATGGACTCGCTGGAGTCGATCAGGATGACGGCGACCTCGGCCTTCTCCACGGCGGCTGCCGTACGGAGCGAGGCGTAGTAGTCCGCACCCTCCTGGAGGTGCACACGACGGCGGATGCCCGCGGTGTCGATGAACTTCCAGGTGATGCCGCCGAGCTCGATCAGCTCGTCGACCGGGTCGCGGGTGGTGCCGGCCAGCTCGTTGACGACGACGCGGTCCTCCTTGGCCACCTTGTTCAGCAGCGAGGACTTGCCGACGTTCGGACGGCCGATGAGGGCGATCCGGCGAGGGCCGCCGAGCGGCATGCCGTTGGTGAAGGTCTGCTCGGGAGCGTCCGGCAGGGCCTCCAGGACGGCGTCGAGCATGTCGCCCGTACCGCGGCCGTGCAGGGAGGAGACCGGGTGCGGCTCGCCGAGGCCCAGTGACCACAGGGTGGTGGCGTCGGCCTCGCCGGACAGTCCGTCGACCTTGTTGGCGCAGAGCACGACCGGCTTGCCGGCCTTGCGGAGCAGCCTGACGACGGCCTCGTCGGTGTCGGTGGCGCCGACGGTGGAGTCCACGACGAAGACGACCGCGTCGGCGGTCTGGATCGCGTACTCGGCCTGGGCGGCGACCGAGGCGTCGAGCCCCAGCACGTCCTGCTCCCAGCCGCCGGTGTCCATCACCTTGAAGCGGCGGCCGGCCCATTCGGCCTCGTACGAGACGCGGTCGCGGGTGACGCCGGGCTTGTCCTGCACGACGGCCTCGCGGCGGCCGATGATGCGGTTCACCAGGGTCGACTTGCCCACGTTGGGGCGGCCGACGACGGCGAGCACGGGCAGCGGTCCTGCAGCGGCTTCGCCGAGGGCGTCCTGGATCTCTTCGAGGTCGAAGCCCTCCTGCGAGGCGAGCTCCATGAACTCCGCGTACTCGGCGTCACCGAGCACGCCGTGGTCGGCGCCCTGCTCGGGTCCGTGCTCGTCGCCGGAGTTGATCTGGTCGTTCATGAAGTCCGTTCCTCGTTCATCATCGATGGGCCGCGTTTCCCCGCGACCCACTACTCAAGTCTCGCCCACCGGCGGGCAGGGCGCTAACGCCCGTGCCCGCGGTGGACCCGGTCAGCGCCCGGTGAGGCGCCTGGCACCGGCCAGGTGGGCGGTGAGCCGCTCCTGGATCCGTACCGTGGCCTCGTCCAGCGCCTTCCTCGTACGTCGCCCGCTGCCGTCACCGGCCTGGAAGGCGTCGCCGAAAACGACGTCGACCCGGCTGCGCAGCGGCGGCAGTGCCGGTATCAGCCGGCCCTTGCGCTCCGTGCTGCCGAGTACGGCGACGGGGACGATGGGCGCCCCCGACCGTACGGCGAAATAGGCAAGCCCGGCGCGCAGCGAGGCGAAGTCGCCCTCGCCGCGGGAGCCCTCGGGGAAGATCCCCAGCACACCCCCGCCGCTCAGCACCTCCAGTGCGTCGGTGATCGCGTTCCGGTCGACGCTGTCGCGGTCGACCTTCAGCTGCCCGATGCCCCGCAGGAACGGGTCGAGCGGCCCGACGAAGGCCTCCTTCTTGATGAGGAAATGCACCGGCCTCGGCGCGGTCCCCATCAGCATCGGCCCGTCAATATTGTGCGCGTGGTTCACGGCGAGCACGACGGGGCCGGTGGCCGGGACCCGCCAGGCACCCAGCACCCGGGGCTTGAACAGGCCGTACATCAGCCCGATGCCGATGCCCCGCCCGACACAGGCACCGCGCTCGCTGCGCTCCGTCACTTCCCGGCCCGCTTCTCCTCGACCAGGGTGACGACGCACTCGATGACCTGGTCGAGGGTCAGTTCGGTGGTGTCGACCTCGACCGCGTCGGCGGCCTTGGCGAGCGGGGAGGTCTTCCGGCCGGAGTCGGCCGCGTCCCGCTTGATCAGGGCTTCCTTGGTGGCGGCGACGTCGGCGCCCTTGGTCTCGCCGCTGCGGCGGGCCGCGCGGGCCTCGGCCGAGGCGGTGAGGAAGATCTTCAGGTCGGCGTCGGGCAGCACGGTGGTGCCGATGTCGCGCCCCTCGACGACGATGCCGCCCTCGGTGGAGCGGGCGATGTCGCGCTGCAGCTCGGTGATCCGGGTGCGCACCTCGGGGACGGCGCTGACCGCGCTGACCCGGGAGGTGACCTCCTGGGTGCGGATCGGGCCTGCCGCGTCGACGCCGTCGACCGTGATGGTCGGGGCGGACGGGTCGGTGCCGGACACGAGGGTGGGCTTGGCCGATGCGGTGGCCACGGCTGCCGCGTCGTCGACGTCGACCCCGTTGGTCAGCATCCACCAGGTGATCGCCCGGTACTGGGCGCCGGTGTCCAGGTAGCTGAGGCCGAGCTTGGCGGCGACGGCCTTGGAGGTGCTGGACTTGCCCGTGCCGGAGGGGCCGTCGATGGCGACAATCACTGCGGCCGGGGCGGTCCGGGCGGCGGTTTCCACGGTGTCGGACACCTTCCTGGTACACGGGGCGGGAGGAGGCAGGCTGCATTGCTGCCAACCATCTACGGTACCGGCTCCATGGCGTACCCCTTACGGCCGGTGCCGCGGCGCCCCCTGTGACCCCGCTCGCCGTGGCGGGCGAGGCCGTCACCGCCGCGGACCAGCCCGTCTACCGCCGCAGCGACCAGCCCCGCTCCACCAGTGCCCGCGCCAGCGGGTCCGCCGCCGCCGGCTCCACCATCAGCTGGACGAGGCCGGCCTGCTGCCCCGTGGCGTGTTCGATGCGTACGTCCTCGATGTTGACCCCGGCGACGCCCGCGTCGGCGAAGATCCGGGCCAGCTGTCCCGGCTCGTCGCTGATGAGGACCGCGACCACTTCGTACGCGGCCGGGGCCGATCCGTGCTTGCCTGGCACCCGCTCGCGCCCCGCGTTCCCCCGGCGCAGTACGTCCGCGATGCCGTCGGCGCCGCCGCGCCGCTTCGCCTCGTCGGCGGACTGCAGGGCGCGCAGCGACTCCACGGTCTCGCCGAGGTCGGCGGCCACCCCGGCGAGGACGTCGGCCACCGGCCCCGGGTTCGCGGAGAGGATCTCCACCCACATCCGCGGGTCGGAGGCCGCGATCCGCGTCACATCACGAATGCCCTGGCCACAGAGTCGTACGGCCGTCTCGTCGGCGTCCTCAAGCCGCGCGGCGACCATCGAGGAGACGAGCTGCGGGGTGTGCGAGACGAGCGCGACCGCGCGGTCGTGGGCGTCGGCGTCCATGACGACGGGGACCGCCCGGCACAGCGCGATCAGCTCCAGCGCCAGGTTGAAGACCTCGGTGTCGCTGTCGCGGGTGGGGGTGAGCACCCACGGGCGCCCCTCGAAGAGGTCGGCCGTCCCGGCGAGCGGCCCGGACTTCTCCTTGCCCGCCATCGGGTGCGTACCGATGTACGGGGTGAGGTCGAGGCCGAGCTCCTCCAGCTCGCGGCGCGGGCCGCCCTTCACGCTGGCCACGTCGATGTACCCGCGGGCGACGCCGCGCCGCATGGCGTCGGCGAGCGTGGCGGCCACGTGCGCGGGCGGTACGGCGACGATCGCGAGGTCCACGGGCCCCTCGGGCGCCTCGTCCGTCCCGGCGCCGAGCGCGGCGGCGGTGCTCGCCCGGTCGGGGTCGTGGTCGGCAAGGTGGACGGTGACGCCGCGCGCGGCGAGGGCGAGCGCGGCGGACGTACCGATCAGGCCGGTGCCGATGACGAGTGCGGTCCTCACTGGGCGATGTCCTTGCGCAGGGCGGCGGTGGCGCCGAGGTAGACGTGCTGGATGTCCGGCTTGGCGAGGCCGGTCTCGGCGTGCGCCAGGATCCGCACGACGCGCGGCATGGCACCGTCGATGTCGAGCTCCTGGGCGCAGATCAGCGGTACGTCGACGATGCCGAGGCCGCGCGCGGCGGCGGCCGGGAAGTCGCTGTGCAGGTCGGGCGTGGCCGTGAACCAGATGCTGATGAGGTCGTCGCCGGTCAGGCCGTTGCGCTCCAGGACCGCGGTGAGCAGCGCACCGACCTGCTCGCCCATGTGTCCGGCCTCGTCCCGCTCCAGCTGGACGGCTCCGCGGACCGCTCGTACCGCCACGTCGTACTCCTCGGTGCAGTGGTGCAGTGGATCAGTGCTGTGTGTGCAAAAGATCTGTTCAGCGTAGTGGGCCCCACCGACAACGGCTCCGGCCGCCCACACCGTCGTACGTACGAGGGCGGGCGGCCGGAGCCGTGCACGTGTGCGGCGTGCTTCAGAGGCGCTGCTGATTGATGAGGTCCTCCAGCGAGGCGGCCTGCGGAAGCCGGCCCTCCGGGGTGAGCTTGTCGACCGCCTGCGGGAGCGCCTGCGCGAGGGTGTCGGCGGCCTCCTGCTGGGTCACGCCGGCCTGCTGGGCGGCCTGCGCCAGGGCGTCGTCGGGGAGGGCCTTGGCGACCTGCTCGCCGCTGACCGCCTGGTTGTCGCCGGTGCCGATCCAGGACTGGGCCTGGTCGCCCAGGCCCGACTTCTGGAGCATCTCCATGAGGCCGCCGAGCGGATTGCTGCCGTTGGCGCCGTCCTTGCCGCCACCGCCGAGTGCGCCGAGCAGGGAGCCGAGGATGTTGCCGGCGCCGCCGGCCCCTCCGGAACCGGAGTTTCCGCCGCCCAGGAGGCCGCCGAGGAGACTGCCGAGATCGTTACCCGCCATGGTCCTGCCTTTCGAGAAGGTCGAGCATTCGAGAAGGTCGAGCCCGGTCACAGACTCATCAGACTCGCTCAATCTCGCCCAAATGCTGTCATGCTGCCACTCAGGCGGATCTGTCCCGTCTCCCGGGCGCCCACCGAGTCCGTCCTGGCTATGGACGGACGGGCCCCGGGTCCGCTTGCATGGTGGATCCGGCACCGCCTACCCGGTGCCGTGGGGAGGCCCTCAATGAAGCGCTCCGGTCCCCTCTACACGCTCCTCGCGGGGCTGGTCCTCGCCGTCTTCATGCTGTCGCTCAACGCGACGACGGGCACGAAGAGTTCGGGTTACGCAACCGGCGGCGCGGCATCCGCGCCGCCGAGCCCGACGGCTCCGCCACCACCACCCTCGTCCGCTCCGCCCGCCGCCTCCCCCGCGCCCTCCTCGGTGCCGCCGTCCCCCACGGCCACCGGTCCCGAGACCGTGTACGCGGGCCGCACCGCCGACGACACCGCGGCCGTGTCCATCTCCGTACGGGACGGCAGGGCGGTGGCGTACTACTGCGACGGCCGCACCGAGGAGTCCTGGCTGAAGGGCAACGTCGAGGACGACGGCAGCATGCGCCTGACCGGCAAGAACGGCGCCAAGCTCGAAGCGTCCACCCGCGGCGGCAAGGTCGCGGGAGAGGTTGAAGTGGCCGACCGGAAGCACGACTTCAGCGCGGCGAAGGCGGTCAAGCCGTCCGGTCTCTACCGTGCGACGAACGAGGTGCGCGGCGCCAAGATCGACGGCGGCTGGATCGTCCTCCAGGACGGCCGTCAGGTCGGCGTCTACACCCGCGACGGCAAGCCGTCCCCCGCCCCCGAGATCGACCCGGCCACCGGAGCCGTGGCCATCGACAACGCCTGGCTCACCGCCCGCCCGGTCCTCCCGTAGCGCCGCCGGGTGACACGGACACCGTCCCCGAGCACCGCCCAGGGAAGTGAGATCGACATGAGCAACGTCGACCCCAACGCTCCGACCACCTCGTTCCCCTCCCCCGCCAACGGGCACGGTCACGGCCGCCCTGGCCCGGCCCGCTGGCTCGTACCGGTGCTGGTGGCGGCAGCCGTCGCCGTCGCCCTCGGGGCGTACGGAAAGATCCATGACCCGGCGGGTACGGCGTTCAACCTGGCCGGGTTCAGCAGCACGGGCGCGGTGAAGTCCTGGCTGGCGACGGCCGCCTTCGTCTTCGCGCTCGCGCAGGTGCTCTCGGCGCTGGCGATGTACGGGCGGCTGCCGGGGGTACGTACCGCCCCCTGGATGTCGCTCACGCACCGCTGGTCGGGCCGGATCGCGTTCCTGCTCGCCGTGCCGGTGGCCGTTCACTGTCTGTACGGCCTCGGTTTCCAGTCCTTCGGCGGCCGTGTGATGTGGCACTCTCTGGCGGGCTGCTTCTTCTTCGGCGTGTTCAGCGCCAAGATGCTGCTGCTGCGGGCGCAGCGGCTGCCAGGATGGCTGCTGCCGGTGGTCGGCGGCCTGGTCTTCACCGTGCTGACGGTGGTCTGGCTGACGTCGGCGCTGTGGTTCTTCCGTACGTTCGGCGTCTCCACCTAGCCCTCACCACCCGGCCGTCACCACCCGGCCGTCACCACCCGGCCGTCACCTCATAGAGGCGCAGCCGCCTCCGCCCCTTTTCGTTCTCGTCCTCGTCCTCGTCCTCGTAAGGGAGCCAGTCCCATGCACAAGCCCACCACCCGCCGAACGGTCCTCGCCTCGGCGGCAGGGACGGCGGCCGTACTGGCCACCGGCTGCAGCAAGTACGGCGACGAGGACGGCGGCGAAGCCCCGAAGCCCGCCACCGAACCGGGCGCCCCGTCCTCCTCCGGCAATCAGTCGGCGGCCAAGCCCGCGCCGCTGGCGGCGACGTCCGACATTCCGGTGGGCGGCGGCAAGGTCTTCAAGGACGAGAAGGTCGTCGTCACGCAGCCCGTCGCGGGCAGCTTCAAGGCGTTCTCGGCGATCTGCACCCACCAGGGCTGCTCGGTGGCCAACGTGTCCGGCGGCACCATCAACTGCCTCTGCCACGGCAGCAAGTACCGGGTCGCGGACGCCTCGGTGGCGGCCGGCCCGGCACCGCAGCCGCTCCCGCCGCGCGCGATCACGGTGGAAAGTGGGTCGATCCGGCTGGCCTGACCGGCCAGAATCCCGGTATGACCGCACCTCTGCCGCCTGCTTCCCCCACCTCGCCCACTTCCCCCACCTCCCCCGCCGCTTTGGTGCGCGACCACACCATCTACTCCTGCGTCATGGGCTCGCGCGCGTTCGGCCTGGCGACGGAGGAGAGCGACACGGACGTTCGGGGGGTCTTCGTCGCCCCCACCCCGCTCTTCTGGCTCTTCGACAAGCCGCCGACGCACGTCGACGGCCCCGCCGAAGAACACTTCTCGTGGGAACTGGAACGCTTCTGCGAGCTGGCTCTGCGCGCCAACCCCAACGTCCTGGAGTGCCTGCACTCCCCGCTCCCCCTCCACACGGACTCCCGCGGCGAGGAACTCCTCTCGCTGCGCTCCGCGTTCCTCTCCCGCCAGGTGCACACCACGTTCGTCGGCTACGCGCAGAGCCAGCGCCGCAAGATCGACGCTGACGTACGCCAGTACGGCGCCCCGCGCTGGAAGCACGCCATGCACCTGCTGCGCCTCCTCACCAGCTGTCTCTCCCTTCTCCGTACGGGTGAATTGACGCCGGACGTGGGCGACGCCCGCGAGTCCCTCCTCGCCGTCAAACGTGGCGAAGTCCCCTGGCCGGAGATCGAAAACCGGCTGAACCGCCTGGTCGAATCCGCCTCCGAAGCCGAACCGGGCAGCCCACTGCCGCCCCTCCCCGACCGTGCCCGGGTGGAAGACTTCCTGGTCCGTACGCGCCGCGAGTCGGCTCTCGCGTACGAGGAGTCGACGTAGGACGCCCCTGGGGAGGAACCGGCCCGTGGCCTGGAACGAGTGGGAACAACTGAAGGCCAAGCCGTCTGCCGCCGGCGGAGTCACCGCCGGGCAGGCCGACTTGATCGCCCACCAGGACGACCTGGGCGCGGTCGGCCACGAGGCGTACGTCCTCCACGAGACCCTGCTCAAGCGGGCCGACATCGCGGGCACCGGCCCGAACAGGTCCGGCGCCTGCACGTCGACGCAGGCGGCAGCCTCCCTCAAGTCCCACCACTTCGCGATGGGCAGCGCCCTGGAGACCACCGTCTCCCTCTGGACCTCCCAGCTCCGCGCCCTTCTCCAGGCCTGTGCCCACATCTCCAACCACCTCGACCACACCAAGGCGTCGCATGCCGCGGACGACGCGAAGATCAAGACCAGGATCCGCGGCATTACGGCGCCCGAAGTCCCGGTGTCCCGCCTCTCCGAGTACTTCAAGTAGGGCGGAACAACACCCATGAGCACCCCGAGCACCCTCACCCACGCGGACGTGGCAGAGGTAGACCTCGCCGGGCTCGGCCGCGCGGTCGCCGAGTGGAAGCAGACGGCCGCCCACCTCAAGAGGCTCGCCGCGAACGCCCGTTCCGGTCTCCTCACCAAGTCGGAGGCCGCCCGCTGGAACGGCATCAACGCAGGCGTCACCCGGGACTTCATCCGCAAGACCACGAAGGAATTCAACGACGCCCAGGCGGAAGCGACCAGCATCACCAGGGTCCTGGAGGACGCCCACCTGGAACTCACCAGGATCCAGAAGGCCGTACGCCACATCCGCGAGGTGGAGGGCCCCAAACTCGGCCTGCAACTGGCCGGCCTGCCCGGCATGCCCGCCCCCTCCCTCAACCTCCGCAAGCCCGCCGAACTCGCCCTGAACCACCAGCTGACGGTCCTGGTCGCGCACGCCGCCGAGATCGACGCCTCGGTGGCCCGTGCCCTGCGCAAGTCGCACGGCAACGACGCCTCGAACTTCGGCCACCGGACGTACCGCTCGCTGGACGACGCCCAGCAGGAGCGCGCAGTCGAACTGGCAAGGGTCGGCCCGATGATGACCGCCCCCCAGTTCGCCGAACTGAACAACATCCTCAAGTTCAACGCCAAGGACTCGGACTTCTCCGCCGCGTTCTACCGGGGCCTGGGCGGCCCGAAGCAGGCCCTGGACTTCTACGCCCGTATGTCCCTCGACTGCACGGTCGGCGACCAGCCCGAACGTCTCGCCCTGGCCAAAGAACTCCAACGCGGCATGGGCACAGCCCTGGCCTCGGCCACCGACCCCGACAACCGGTCACATCTCCCCGCGAGCTGGGCCACCGAATTCCGCAGACTCGGCACCCAGCACCTCAACGCGGACGCCCTCGGCTTCAACGACCCCTACGGCTACCAGGTCCTGGGCGGACTGCTCCGCTACGGCGACTACGACCCCCGTTTCATCAATCCCCTGGCCGAGGACATCCTCAAGCTCCACAAAGAAGACCCCGACTTCTTCACGTCGAACAAGCCACGCACGAACACGGACTTCGACTTCGGCTTCAACCCCTCAGGAATCTCCGGCGCGGGCTACGACCCGCTGACCAGCGTCCTGGAGGGTTTGGGCCACAGCCCGGAAGCCGCCAAACAATTCTTCGCAGGAGGACGCCACTTGGACGACCTGACAAGCGCCGACTTCAAGTGGGCTCCGGACACGCTGGACCGATCTGCCGAGGAATCCCACGAGGGCGGCCCTGACGCATTGGGCCATGCCCTGGAGGCGGCAACGACGGGCCATCCGTGGGACGACACGAGGCCAGGATTGCACCGCGACAAGGACACGGCCTCGATCATGAAGAAGGTCATCGACCTGTACAGCCCTACGTCAGAAGTGAAGGCGCAGGGCGCGATCATGGACAGCTTGGGCCGGATGGGGGCGGCGTACATCGACGACTTGAACTACTCGACGCTGAACTTCGGCGGTGGGGGCGACGACTTGAACAGGGGTGAGCTCTTCCGCATGGGCAGAAGCCCGCGCACGGACTTCGGCGAGTTCGAGGCACGGAACTTCATGAACGTGGTCGCGGGCAACGAAGAGGGTTACAAGATCCTTTCGGCGGCCCAGCAGGTGTACACGTCCAGCGCGCTGGCTTCGTTCGAGGACGATCAAGGCTCCGGTGTGGCCTTTGCGCACAACGCCGCCAAGGTGCACGGAATTCTGGACCAATCGCGGATCTCACAGGTCGAACTCGACTTCAAGGACGCGGAGGAACAGGAGAATCTGAACGCGGAGAAGAAGGGCGAGTGGCGCAAATACGCCGTCGGGGGCGCGGCCGCCACAGTCGTCGGCATCGGGGGCACGCTCATTCTCGGGCCTGCCGCCGGTGTGGCGGTGGCAACTGTTGTGCCCTTGGCGCTGGACGCCGGGGCAGGCGCTGTCGGCACCGCATACGGGAATCACACGTTGCAGTACCTCAAGGACAACGAGATCAAGAACGACGGCGAGGCCCTCAAGTCGATGCAGGAGATCGAGAGGATCTGTGAGAGGGAGGCGCTGCGGCCGGTATCGAGATATGGGGATGCCGTGGGCCTGTCGACTGATGAGAAGGCCAGCCTCTACCGAAACCTTGAAGAGTCGCACGCTCTCGGCAGGGCAAAGGTCCAGCCAGCCCGCCAAGTCGCCTGAAGGAGCCATGAAGAAGCACAGCGCACCCACATGCGCCCTTCTCTCGATTGCGCTTGTCGCCGTAGGGTGCTCAGCCCCTGCTCAGAGCGGCCCGTCGACCGGAGAGGAAATCTGCGATTCCCTTATCGATTCAACCAATGTGAAAACCGTCGCCAGGTCGATGGGCAGTAGGGAGATCGCGTACGCGAACACAGGCGTCCCGTTGAAAAAACTGGTCGCTGAGCTATCAGCAACGGGGCGCGAATGGCGACCGGGCGACGACTACTACGACCCCGGCGCAACACCATGCGTCTTCGGCCCAGTAGGGTCCCGGAACTCTCTCACGGTACGAGTGGGATGGCTCGGTTGGCCACTTTCCACGGCATCGCGAACAGGCTGGCGCAAAGCGGGCGGAGACGTCCTCTCCGGCTGGTGGCTGCACGAGGACGACTCCCGCTACGCCTTCCCTTGCAAGATCAGCGGCTCCCACGCCGATCAACAGCAGCAGGTCCCGCTCTCGGTGCGCCTCAACGCCAAGAACCTCGACGGCTTCACCCCCGAACTACGCAGCCGAGTCGCCGCGGCCCTCGCCCGCACCATGGCCGCCCAACTCCACTGCGTGAACAAGCCCAATATCCCGACCCGCCTGACCACCCCGCCCTACAGCCCGGTCCGATCTGTTCCGTCCCACCCCTCCCCCAACCCCACCAACTCCCCCCGATACTCCACCCGCTCAACCCACTCCCCGGGCCAAGCCCCCACCCCCGCATAAGCCCCCGCGAATGCCCCCGCCAGGCAGGCGATCGAGTCCGAGTCTCCCTTGGTGCAAGCTGCCCGCCTCAGGGCCATCACCGGTTCGTCCGGGAACATCAGGAAGCACAGCAGCGCCGTAGCCATCGCCTCCTCCGCGATCCACCCGTCGCCCGTCACCAGACACGGATCCGTCTCCGTCGACAGCGACGGGTCCCGCAAAGCCCTCTCCAGCCGCTCCAGCACACCCAGGCACTCGTCCCAGCCCCGCTCGGCGAAGTGCTTCGGCGTCGGGTCCTGCGAGTACGTCCACAGGCCACCCAGCCACCGCTCCTGATAGACACTCCGGCTCTCCAGCGCGTACGACCTCAACTGCCCGACCAGGCCGGTCGGTTCGGCCCCCTGCGCGAGCAGGTACACCGCCCGCGCCGTCAGGTCGCTCGCCGCCAGCCCCGTCGGGTGCCCATGCGTCAGCGCCGCCTGCAACTGCGCCGCCCCCGCCCGTTCCCCCTCGCTCAGCCCCGGCACCAGGCCCACCGGCGCCACCCGCATGTTCGCCCCGCACCCCTTCGACCCGATCTGCGACGCCTTCTGCCACGGCAGATCGCTGTCGAGCAGCCGGCACGCGACCATGCACGTACGTCCGGGCGCTCGGTTGTTCTCCGGCGAGTGGTACCAGTCCACGAACTCCTCCCGCACCGGCCGCTCCATCCGCCGCGGCCCCAACGGCCCCCTCCCCACCGCGGTCCGCAGCCCTCGCCCCAGCGCCAGCGTCATCTGAGTGTCGTCCGAGACGAACGCCTTGCTCGGCAGCTCCATCTCCCGCCAGGGCCCGCACTTGGCGAGGATCGACGGCACGTCGTTGAACTCGGTCGGAAAGCCGAGCGCGTCCCCGAGGGCAAGCCCCAACAGGGATCCGGTGGCGGCCCGCTTGGCAGCAGCGGCAGAAGTCATGAGTGGGTTCCCTCCATGGACGAATCAGCAATCGAGTCGGCAGGCGCTTCAGCAGTGGACTTCAGCAGTGGAAGCGACGGACGGCCGCAGCAACGGCGGATGCAACACCCTCGCCGCCCCCGCCCGATACAGCGCCGCCGGCTTCCCCCGACCCCCGGTACGCCTCGGCGCCCCGCCCACCGGCTCCACGAACCCCGCCGTGGCCAGCACCTTCCGCCGGAAGTTCGGGCGGTCCAGGGCGACCCCCCACACGGTCTCGTACACCCCCTGAAGCTCCCCCAGCGTGAACTCCGGCGGACAGAACTCCATCGCGAGCGCCGTGTACTCCAGCTTGTCGCCGATCCGCTGCCGCGCATCGGCCAGGATCCGCCCGTGGTCGAAGGCCAGTGAATGCTCCAACTCCCGGCTCACCGGCAACCATTGGGCCTCCGCCGCGTCCCCGCCCCCGCGCGGCTCCGGCAGATCCGGTACGAGCGCGGCGAACGCCACCGACACCACCCGCATCCGCGGATCCCGGTCCGGATCGCTGTACGTACGCAGCTGCTCCAGGTGCAGCCCGGACGCCAGCGACTCCGACAGCCCCGCCTCCTCGGCGAGTTCGCGCAGCGCGGCCCGCTCGGCGGACTCCCGCGGGAGTACGAAGCCTCCTGGCAGCGCCCACGCCCCCGCGAAGGGAGCCTGCCCGCGCCGGACCAACAGCACGTGCAGCAGGGCCTCCCGCACGGTAAAGACCGCAAGATCGACCGTGACCGCGAAAGGTTCGAATTCTTTCGGGTCATAGCCCTGTGGGATGTCTCTTTCTGTCACGTTCTCGCCTCCCTGCCCGCCGACCGACCAATCCTCTAAATGGTCAGGTTGACTATAAATGCCGAGCGCCCACCCCGCAAGGCTCCCCGCAGGGCAGCAAAAAGCCCGGGGCCGGTACCCGCGTGAGCGAGTACCGGCCCCGGGCACACCTCAAAGAGGCGCAGAGGCGGCGAAGCCAGGTCGGTCTACAGACCGACCTCCTTCATCAGCATGCCGACCTCGGTGTTCGTGAGGCGGCGCAGCCAGCCGGACTTCTGGTCGCCCAGCGCGATCGGCCCGAAGGACGTGCGGACCAGACGGTCGACCGGGAAGCCGGCCTCGGCCAGCATCCGGCGGACGATGTGCTTGCGGCCCTCGTGGAGGGTCACCTCGACCAGGTAGTTCTTGCCGGTGTTCTCGACGACCCGGAAGTGGTCGGCGCGCGCGTACCCGTCCTCCAGCTCGATGCCGTCCTTGAGACGCTTGCCGATGTCGCGCGGCAGCGGTCCCTGGATGGCGGCGAGGTAGGTCTTCTTCACGCCGTACTTGGGGTGGGTCAGACGGTGGGCGAGCTCGCCGTGGTTGGTGAGCAGGATGATGCCCTCGGTCTCGGTGTCGAGACGGCCCACGTGGAACAGCCGCGTCTCACGGTTGTTCACGTAGTCGTTGAGGTTCTGGCGGCCGTCCGGGTCGCCCATGGTGGCGACGACACCGGCCGGCTTGTTCAGCGCGAAGAACAGGTGCGACTGGGCGGCGACCGTCAGGCCGTCGACCTTGATCTCGTCCTTGTGCGGGTCGACGCGCATGCCCTGCTCGACCACGATCTGGCCGTTGACCTCGACGCGGGACTGCTCGATGAGCTCCTCGCACGCACGCCGCGAGCCCATGCCGGCGCGGGCGAGGATCTTCTGCAGGCGCTCGCCCTCCTCCTCGGCACCAGGGAAGGTCTTCTCGATCTTCACGTCGGGCTTGCCCGCGTAGCGGTCCCGGTTGCGCTGCTCGATCTTGGCGTCGAGCTCGCGCGGGCGGGAGGCACCGGCGTTGTAGTTGCCGCGACGACCCGGCTTCTGCGGGGTCTTCGGGGACTTCGGGCCGCCCTTGGCACCGCCGCGCGCGGAATCACCGCGGCCACTGCGGGGGCCCTGGTGGGTGGCGGAGGGGCCTACGTCGTAGCGCCGCTCCTCGGGACGGGGGCTCTTCGGCCGCTGGTCGCGCTCGTCGTCACGGGAGTCACGCGCGCCGCCGAAGCCGCCCTCGCGCCCGCCGCCGGACGAACCGCGTCCGGCGCCTGCCGGACCTCGACCGCCACCGGACGTTCCACGGCCACCGCCGTAGCCACCCTGGCCACCATCACGGCCACCACCGGACGTACCACGGCCACCGCTGTAGCCGCCCTGGCCACCGTCACGGCCACCACCGGACGTACCACGGCCACCGCTGTAGCCGCCCTGGCCACCGTCACGGCCACCACCGGACGTACCACGACCTCCGCCGAAGCCACCCTGGCCACCGTCACGGCCACCACCGGACGTACCACGGCCACCGCCGAAGCCACCCTGGCCACCGTCACGGCCACCACCGGACGTACCACGGCCACCGCCGAAGCCGCCCTCACGGCTGCCGCCGGAGGTACCCCGGCCGCCACCGAAGCCCTCGCGTCCGCCGCCCGAGCCACCACGGCCGCCGCCGGCTCCGCCGCGACCGCCGCCCGCCGAGCCCGAACCGGAGCCCGCGCCCCGTCCGCTGCCGCCCGCGCCGCCGCGGCCGCCACCAGCAGGCCCGCGTCCGTTACCCGCACCCCGCTGGTTCCGGTCGTTGCCGCTGCTGCCGCTGTTCCTGTCGTTGCTTCGCATCAAAAATCCGTCTTGTCGTCGTCTGCTGCATGAGTGCCCGGGGCGTACGGTGCGTCCGGATCGAACGACGGCACACCCTCCAGCGTCTCAGCCTCGATCGCTTCTGCCTCGGGGAGGAAGGGCGCGAGTTCCGGGAGCTCGTCCAGGCCCCGCAGGCCCATCCGCTCCAGAAAGTAGTTCGTCGTCCTGTACAGGATCGCACCTGTTTCGGGTTCCGTGCCCGCCTCCCCGACCAGACCCCGCTGGAGGAGGGTCCGCATGACCCCGTCACAGTTCACTCCTCGTACGGCGGAGACCCTCGAACGGGAGACGGGCTGGCGGTACGCGACGACCGCCAGGGTCTCCAGGGCCGCCTGGGTGAGCCGGGCCTGCTGCCCGTCCAGTACGAACGCCTCGACCGCCTCCGCGTACCGGGCACGCGAGTAGAACCGCCAGCCGCCCGCCACCAGCCGCAGCTCGAATCCGCGCCCCTGGACGGTGTACTCGTCGGCCAGCTCGCGCAGCGCGTCCGTGACGTCCCGCTCCTTCGCGTCGAGGACCTTGGCGAGGTGGTCGGCCGTCGCGGGCTCGTCGACGACCATCAGCACGGCCTCCAGCGCACCCCTCAGCTCCTGCTGACTCACTCCTTCTCCTCCACCACGAGATCGAATTCCCCGGTCACCAGAGACGTCACCAGGCGCTCACCGGCCTCCCCGCCCACCCAGGTCACCGTCAGCTCCCCCAGCGCCTGCTCCTGGTCCAGCTCGACGGCCTTCTCCCGGTAGAGCTCCAGGAGCGCGAGGAAGCGGGCGACGACGGTCAGGGTGTCCGGTACGTCGCCGACCAGCTCCCGGAAACTCGCCGCCCCGCGCTCCCGCAGCAGCCCCACCACGATCTGGGCCTGCTCCTGCACGGACACCAGGGGCGCGTGGATGTGGTCGATGTACACCTCGGGCCTGGGCTTCGGCTGCATGGCCTTCACTGCAAGCCCGGCGAAGCCTTCCGCGCCGATGCTGATGACGACCTCGGGCAGCAGCTCGGCCAGCTGCTCCTCCAGCCCCACGGTGCGCGGGTAGCGCCGCCCCTCGGCCTCCCAGCGCTCCTCAAAGATGTGCGCGACCTTCTTGTACGCCCGGTACTGCAGCAGCCGCGCGAACAGCAGGTCGCGTGCTTCGAGGAGCGCCAGATCGGCCTCGTCCTCGACCTCGGCGGCGGGCAGCAGCCGGGCGGCCTTGAGGTCGAGCAGGGTGGCGGCGACGACCAGGAACTCCGTCGTCTGGTCGAGGTCCCAGTCGGCGCCCATGGCACGGATGTGCGCCATGAAGTCGTCGGTGACCCGGGAGAGCGCGACCTCGGTGACGTCCAGCCGGTGTTTGGCGATCAGCTGGAGGAGGAGGTCGAAGGGCCCCTCGAAGTTCGCCAGCCGCACGGTGAACCGCCCACCGGAAGCCCCGGCCCCCGCCCCGGCAGAGTCCGCGGCAGGCTCAGCCGCGACCGGCGCGACACCGGCCGGCTCCACAGCCACAGGCTCGACAGCCACAGGCTCGACAGCGACCGGCTCCACAGCCACCGGCGCGACAGCAGCAGGCTCCACAGCAGCAGGCTCGACACCGACCGGCCCCGCGGGAACGCCGTCCGCCCCCGGCCCGCGCCCCAGGGGGCGGCGGCGCAAGGGGCGGTCGGGTCCGGCGTCGGATTCGTCAGGAAGGGCGGGCGGCATCAAAGAGGGTCCTGTGGTGCGGGCGGAACACGGTGAGGGGCAGCCGCGAGGCTACCGCCGCACCGCTCAGCGCCCGCGCAGGCGCCGTACGAGGATGCTCGCGTCGCCCCGTGACTCCAGGTCGGCGAGGACCACGGCGACCGCCTCGCGGACGATCCGCCCGCGGTCCACGGCGAGACCGTGCTCGCCGCGCAGGACCAGCCGGGCGTGCTCCAGGTCCATGAGCTCCTCGGCGGAGACGTAGACCGTGATCTTCTCGTCGTGGCGCTCCCGGCCGCTGGGCCGCCGGTTGGCGCCCCTTCCGCCCCGTCGGCGGGGCTGGGCCCCGGTTCCGGCCGGTGCGGCGTTACGCGGCGCCCCAGGGGCCTCCTGGGGCCGGTTGGCACCAGCCCTGGGAGCCGCGGGAGCGGCTTCGCCGCCCCGGGTCCGCTGCTGGCCGGCCGCATCGGCGGCGGCGCCGTGCTCGGCGCCCTCGCCGTTGCCCGCGGGGTCGACGGCCGCAGGGGCCGGCTCCCCCGCCGGTGCCGGTACCCGGGCCGCCTCGCCGTTGGCACCGGACCTCCGGCCGGGCGACTGCAGCCCCATTCCCCCGGTCGTACGGAACAGCTCGTCGGCCCCCGGCAGACTCACTCGGCGTGACACCGGGCGAGCACCTCCCTGGCGAGCTGACGGTAGGCGGCGGCGCCGACGGAGTTCGATGCGTACGTGGTGATGGGCTCACCGGCGACTGTGGTCTCCGGGAAGCGCACCGTCCGGCCGATCACCGTGTGGTAGACGTGATCGTCGAACGCCTCCACCACGCGCGCGAGGACCTCGCGGCTGTGCACCGTACGGGAGTCGTACATGGTGGCGAGGATGCCGTCGAGCTCCAGGTCCGGGTTGAGCCGCTCCTGGACCTTCTCGATGGTCTCGGTCAGCAGGGCCACACCGCGCAGCGCGAAGAACTCGCACTCCAGCGGCACGATCACCTTGTGAGCGGCCGTCAGGGCGTTCACGGTGAGCAGACCGAGCGAGGGCTGACAGTCGATCACGATGTAGTCGTAGTCGTTCATCAGCGGCTTGAGCGCCCGCTGAAGCGTCGACTCGCGCGCCACCTCGCTGACCAGCTGCACCTCGGCAGCGGACAGGTCGATGTTGCTGGGCAGCAGGTCCATGTTCGGAACGGCTGTCTTCAGCAGCACCTCGTCGGCCGCCATGCCCCGCTCCATGAGCAGGTTGTAGACCGTGAGGTCGAGCTCCATCGGGTTCACACCGAGACCGACCGACAGGGCTCCCTGCGGGTCGAAGTCGACGAGCAGGACACGGCGTCCGTACTCGGCGAGCGCGGCACCCAGGTTGATGGTCGAGGTCGTCTTGCCGACCCCGCCCTTCTGGTTGCACATCGCGATGATCTTGGCCGGGCCGTGATCGGTCAGCGGTCCGGGGATCGGGAAGTACGGCAGCGGCCGTCCGGTCGGGCCGATCCGCTCGCGGCGCTGACGGGCAGCGTCGGGGGCGAGGGTGGCCGCGTATTCGGGGTCGGGCTCGTACTCGGCGTCGGGATCGTAGAAGTGCCCCTGGGGGACCTCGTCGAAGTCGGCGAAGCCGGTGGTGGACTTATCGCCACTCTGGTCGCCGGCCATGGCGTTCACGTTTAGGCCGTCCATGCTCTGGTGGGATGTCGTCATGTGCTGATGGGTGGCGAAGGTGCGGACCGCGACCGAGCCGACAGCTTCGAGCCCTGAAGGGCTCTGGCCCTGCGCAGGCGTTCCCGATCGACCACCCCCGGGAGTAAATGTCGACTCATTCACAAGTCGTCTTACCTCCTTGGGACGTGACCAGGAAACATATCGATAGGTCAGCGTGGCACCATGCCGACGGTCGCCGACTCTATGGCGTGTCACCGCTCCGCAGCAACACAATCCACCGGACCCGGGTCGATGTGTCGGCAACCGAACACCTCTCTGTCAAGGGTGCGCAGGGGCGTACACGAAGCACGAGAGCCGGGTTTCACGGGGGCGCGAAACGGTTAAAGGGTTACGTTCGCGACGAGTTGAGCGAGCGGGGCAAAGTGACCGGATACACGTCCGGCCGGACCTCGCACAGGCAAGGTCCGGCCGGGCGCGCGATGTTGACGACGCCTGTTGACGCGTCAGCCCAGAAGGGTGCTCAGCTCAAGGTGCGGGAGCTCGTGCGCCTCTGCCACCTCGCGGTAAACGACCTGGCCGTCATGGGTGTTGAGGCCCTTGGCGAGGGCGGCGTCGCGGCGCAGCGCCTCGACCCAGCCGCGGTTCGCCAGCTCCACGATGTACGGCAGCGTGGCGTTGGTCAGCGCGTACGTCGAGGTGTTCGGGACGGCACCCGGCATGTTGGCCACGCAGTAGAAGACCGAGTCGTGGACGTTGAACGTCGGCTCGGCGTGCGTGGTCGGGCGCGAGTCCTCGAAGCAACCACCCTGATCAATTGCAATGTCGACAAGTACACTTCCGGGCTTCATCTTGGCGACGAGCTCGTTGGTGACCAGCTTCGGGGCCTTGGCGCCCGGGATCAGCACGGCGCCGATGACGAGGTCGGCCTCGACGACGGCCTTCTCCAGCTCGAAGGCGTTGGAGACGATCGTCTGCACCTTGGTGCCGAAGACCTTGTCCGCCTCGCGCAGCTTGTTGATGTCGCGGTCGAGCAGCGTCACGTGGAAGCCCATGCCCACCGCGATCTGGGTGGCGTTCCAGCCGGAGACGCCGCCGCCGATGACGACGGCCTTGCCGGCCGCCGTGCCCGGGACGCCGCCCGGGAGCACGCCGCGGCCGCCGACCTGGCGCATCAGGTGGTACGCGCCGACCTGCGGGGCGATCCGGCCCGCGACCTCGGACATCGGGGCGAGCAGCGGCAGCGCGCGGTTCGCGGTCTCCACCGTCTCGTACGCGATGGCGGTGGTGCCGGACTCCAGGAGCGCGTCCGTGCACTCGCGGGAGGCCGCGAGGTGCAGGTAGGTGAAGAGCGTCTGGTCCTTGCGGAGGCGGTGGTACTCCTCGGCGATCGGCTCCTTGACCTTCAGCAGCAGGTCGGCGGTGGCCCAGACCTCGTCGGCGGTGTCCAGGATGCGGGCACCGGCCGAGACGTACTCGCCGTCCGTGATCGAGGAGCCGAGACCGGCGTCCTTCTCGATGACGACCTGGTGGCCGTGGCGCACGAGCTCGTGCACACCGGCGGGGGTGATGGCCACCCGGAACTCGTTGTTCTTGACCTCGCGGGGGATGCCGACCTTCACGTCGATCACGGTCCTGACTTTGGGGGGATGAAACGGGCAGTGCCTTGCATGACCAGGCGCATGACCAGGCATGTGACCACGCATGGAAGGCACACCTGGGGAACACCGCAGCTTGACGCGGCAGAGCCAGTCTAATGAAGGATTTCCAGCTGTCTAGCCTTACAAAGCATCAACCTCGCGTGGATGCGCTACGGATTTCGTAGGCTGGAACCTCTTCTTCCATTAGCCTCTCCGCCGCGCCCCTGTGCAACCGGGCCGCAGTCGGGTCACCGAGCCGGTCGAGAGTGTCGGCAAGTCGCAGCTGGAGCGCCGCCTGAAGCCGCACCTCACCCGCCTGACGTGCCCATTCGACCGCTTCCTGGCAGGTCCGCAGCGATTCCTCGGGGCGTCCCGCGTATTCCTGGACGCGGGCCATCTCGCTCAACGCCCTTGCGTGGCCCGGGAGATCACCGAGCCGGCGCAGCCCGGAGGCCGCGGCCCGCCAGTCGCGCAGCGCCTCGCCGTACCGGCCCGCATAGGTGTGCACCGCGCCGAGCCGCCCGTACAGCCGCGCCCCGTCCTCGTCCTCACCTCGCGCCAGGCGCAGGGCGAGCGCCCGCCCGTACCAGTCGGAGGCACGTGAGAAATCCCCCATTTCCTGATAGGTCCCGCCTACGGATTCCATCGCGCGAGCCGTGGCGTAGGGGTCACCGGCCGTACGCCCCGCGTCCAGAGCCGCCCGATATCGGGTCAAAGCCTCCGCCATGCGCCCGGTCCTGGCATCCAGGTCCGCCAGATTGAGCAGGGCGGCGGCCTTCTCGCGGTGCAGGTTCCGCCGCTCGGCCACGTCGAGCACCAGGCGGTGCAGCCCGTAGAGCTCGGGGGCGGCGTCGTCGGTGCCCCGGTGCGCGGCCAGTGCCCGTACGAGAGCGGCGACCAGCCTTCGTGCGAGGGTGTCGAGTTCGCCGTCGCCGACCGCCGCGCGGGCCGCGGCGAGCAGGGCGGGCTGCCGCTCGCGCAGCCACACGGCGGCGGCGGCCGGGGAGGCGAAGCGCAGGGCGCGCGGCAGTCCGGCGAGCTTCTTGCGGGCCAGGGAGCCCTCGGGATCGGTGACCGCCCGGCACGACTGGAGCTGCCGCACGGTCCGCTCCAGCATCCGCGCCCGCGCCAACTGCCGCTCCGCCGACCGGTCCTGAGCCTCCGTCAGAGCCAGCAGCAGCGGCGCCAGGCAGCCCGGCACCAGGTACTGCGGTACGGATCCGTCCACCGGGTGCAGCAGCCCCTGGACCGCGAAGTCGTCGAGCGTGGTCTGCGCCGCCGACACCGAGCAGCCGGCGAGTGCGGACGCCGTGTGCGCGTCCGCGAGACCGGCGGGGGCGAGGGCGAGGAGTCGCAGTATCCGCGCCGCGGGCTGCGGCAGCGACTCGTACACAAGTCGCAGCGCACGTGCCAACGGGCCTGCGCCCTGCGGCTGTTCGGGGTCCTCGGGCAGTTCGTGGAGATGTTTGGTGACGTCCGCGACCGAGGACTTCGGGCGGCCCGAGAGCCAGCCGCCGACCAGCACCAGTGCGGCGGGCTGCCCGCCGCACTCCTCGGCGAGCGCGTCGGCGGCGGTCGGGTCGACGGTGATGCGGACCTTGCCTGCGTAGTGCGCGAGGAGGGCGACGGCGGAAGCCGTGTCGAGCCCGCCGAGCGTGCACGGCCGCACGTCCGGGATGCCGGTCAACGGCCCCTGGGCGGTGGCCACGACCAGGCAGTCCGGGTTGTCGGGAAGCAGCGGGTCGACCTGCTCGGCGTCGGCCGCGTCGTCCAGGACCAGCAGCACCCGGCGTACGGCGAGCGCCTCGCGCACCATCTCGGCCAGGGTGTCCCCGTCGGCGCCCGCCGGAGCGGCGATCCCGAGGTCGTCCAGCAGTCCGCGCGCGGTTTCCTCGGTGGGGATGCGCTCGCCGCCCGGCGCGGTGAGCCGGGCCCGCAGCGCACCCGCCGGGTAGTCGTCCGCGAGGGAGCGGGCCAGCTCCTCGGCGAGGGCGGTGCGCCCGGAGCCGGGGCGGCCTGCGACCAGCAGCACCCGGGCCCGGGGCACCTTGCGGCCGGTGAGGGTGTCCAGGCCCGTGCGCTCGATGTCGGCGCGCAGTTCCTTCAACTCCCGTTTCCGGCCGAGGAATTCGCTGCTTCCCCAGTCGTGGGCCGAGCCCGCCGCGGTGGCGGTCGCAGTGACCGTCGCCGCGCTGCTGATGTCCACCGCCTGGTCCGTCACGGGCCACGCTCCCGTCCGCCTGCGCACAATCCCCGCCGCGACCGCGGTCGGGGATTCGAGCCTAGTTCACGCTCTGCTACTGATCCGGGGGAGCGCGGCGGACAGGTCCCCCGATCGGATCAGCAGATTTTATGACCGACGTGACGCATACGGCCCGACGTGCGACACGTACAGCTCGCCCCGCGACGCATCCGACCCGTCCGGGGCCGTCAGAACGGCCGGGCCGGCCACGGCGCCTCCGCCGGGCGCAGCGCGTCGAGCCCGCCCCCCGAGCCGGAGAGGGCCGCGTTCAGTGCGAGCACCCCGATGACGAGGCAGTTGTTGTGCAGCTGCCCGGCGAGCGCCCCGTGCACCAGCTCCTCCAGCGGCACCCGCGCGTGCTCCATGTCGGCCTCCTCCTCGGACACCGCGTACCGCTCGCCCTCCGCCTCCGACAGGTCCCGGGCGAGGAAGATCCGTACCGCTTCGTCGGAACCGCCCGGCGAGGTGTAGACGTCGGTGAGCACCCGCCAGTCCCCCGCCTTGATGTGCGCCTCCTCGTAGAGCTCGCGCTGGGCGGCGTGCAGCGGGTTCTCGCCGGGTACGTCGAGGAGCCCGGCCGGGATCTCCCAGAGCTTGTGGCGCACCGGGTGGCGGTACTGGCTGAGCACCGCGACGCGACCGGCGTCGTCCAGCGCGAGGACGGCCACCGAGCCGGGGTGCACCTGGTAGTCGCGGCCCGCGACGGAGCCGTCCGGCATGACCACGCGGTCGGTGCGGACACTGGTCTTCGCCCCCTCGAACGGGGTCACCGACTCGGTGACCTGCCACTCCTGGGGGGTGTCCTTGATCGCCACGTACTTCCTCCTGAACACAAAGAAACCGGGGTGGGGACCGTGAAGGCCCTCACCCCGGCAACGTTAACGCGTACGTACTACTTGCCCTGCTGGCGCGCTTCCTGCTGGCGCTCCACGGCCGCCTTCACCAGGCCCGCGAAGAGCGGGTGCGGGCGGGTCGGGCGCGAGCGCAGCTCCGGGTGCGCCTGGGTGGCGACCATGTAGGGGTGCACCTCGCGCGGGTACTCGACGTACTCGACGAGCTTGTTGTCCGGGGAGGTGCCGGAGAAGACGATGCCGGCCTTCTTCTCCAGCTCGGCGCGGTAGGCGTTGTTGACCTCGTAGCGGTGGCGGTGGCGCTCGTCGACGTACTGCTCGTCGCCGTAGACCTCGCGCACGATGGAGCCCTCGGCGAGCTTCGCCGGGTAGAGGCCCAGGCGCATGGTGCCGCCCAGGTCGCCCGCGCCCTCGACGTACGCCAGCTGCTCCTCCATGGTGGAGATCACCGGGTGCGCGGTGGCGGCGTCGAACTCGGTGGAGTTGGCGTCCTCGATGCCGGCCAGGTTGCGGGCCGCCTCGACGACGATGCACTGCAGGCCGAGGCAGATGCCGAGCAGCGGCACCTTGTTCTCGCGGGCGTACTGGATGGCGCCGACCTTGCCGTTGACGCCGCGCTCGCCGAAGCCGCCGGGGATCACGACGGCGTCGCAGTCGCCGAGCTGCTTCTGGGCGCCGGCCTGGGTCTTGCAGTCGTCGGACGTGACCCACTTGACCTTGACGCGGGCCTTGTTGGCGAAGCCGCCGGCGCGCATGGCCTCGGTGATCGAGAGGTACGCGTCGGGCAGGTCGATGTACTTGCCGACGAGCGCGACGGTGACCTCGTGCTCCGGGTTGTGGACGCGCTCCAGGAGGTCCTCCCAGACGGTCCAGTCCACGTCGCGGAAGGGCAGGTCCAGCTTGCGGACGACGTACGCGTCCAGGCCCTCGGTGTGCAGCACCTTGGGGATGTCGTAGATCGACTTGGCGTCGACACAGGCCACCACGGCGTCCTCGTCGACGTCGCACATCAGCGAGATCTTGCGCTTGATGGCGTCCGGGACGTCGCGGTCGGCGCGCAGCACGATCGCGTCCGGCTGGATGCCGATGTTGCGCAGGGCGGCGACCGAGTGCTGGGTCGGCTTGGTCTTCAGCTCGCCCGAGGGGCCGATGTAGGGGAGCAGCGAGATGTGCACGACGAAGACGTTGTCGCGGCCGACCTCGTGGCGGACCTGGCGGACGGTCTCCAGGAAGGGCAGCGACTCGATGTCGCCGACCGTGCCGCCGACCTCGGTGATGACGACGTCGACGTCGTCGGTGGCCATGCGGCGGATGCGGTGCTTGATCTCGTTGGTGATGTGCGGGATGACCTGCACGGTGTCACCGAGGTACTCGCCGCGGCGCTCCTTGGCGATGACGGTGTTGTAGACCTGGCCTGTGGTGACGTTGGCCGAGCCGTCGAGGTCGACGTCGAGGAAGCGCTCGTAGTGGCCGATGTCCAGGTCGGTCTCGGCGCCGTCGTTGGTGACGAACACCTCGCCGTGCTGGAAGGGGTTCATCGTGCCGGGGTCGACGTTGAGGTACGGGTCGAGCTTCTGCATGGTGACGCGCAGGCCACGGGCCTTCAGGAGCGCACCCAGGCTGGAGGCAGTCAGACCCTTGCCGAGGGAAGAGGCGACACCCCCGGTGACGAAGATGTGCTTGGTCGTCGAGGATTTGGGCTGCATGGCCAAGATGGGGCTCCCGTGGTCGCGAGGTGAGGGTGCGGCTTTGGCCTCCCGGCGAGGGACCACCGGTGGTTCCACCGGTGATTTCTGGGGGCGTCGTCGCTGCGGTTCGGGGGGTTTTGCTCCCACCGCCCACGGGCTACCAGGGTATCAGCGACTCCGGGAGGTTGCTTCCGGCGTCCGCCACAGGCCGGGACGGCGGCCGGGCTCCGTACGGAATTCGACCTTCCCCGCGTACGTACCTGTGAAGACGCGGCCGGACACCCAGGACCCCTGCGGGCAATGCCCCGGCCACCTGTTCGATGCGCCTTCACCGTACGACCACAGCGGCATCACCTGCACCTCACCCGTTCGGCCCACTCACGTTGCAGCGACCACACGCAGATGAGCTTGTCGCGTCGTATCCTGCTCGGACACATCGCTGCGAGCCGGCCGGGGAAGGCATCCATCACCGCCGCTCCCGGACCCCGAAGCTCGTCGTCGAAGATCCCCTGACTGCAGATGTCCCCGCGAGGGGGCGGATGTGGCCGTTCGACTGGAGATTGCACGTGGCCGGGCGCATCGAGGACTACGCACTCATCGGAGACATGCAGACAGCGGCGCTGGTCTGCAGGGACGGCTCAGTCGACTGGCTGTGCCTCCCCCGCTTCGACTCCCATGCCGTTTTCGCCGGACTTCTCGGTACCGAGGAGCACGGCTTCTGGCGGATCGGACCCTCCTACCCGGAAGGCAGTGAAGCGCCACCGGCTTCGCGCCGCCGCTACCGCGGGGACTCCCTCATCCTGGAACAGGAGTGGGACACCCCGCGGGGCACGGTCCGGGTGACCGATTTCATGCCACCGCGCGACGGTGCGCCACAGCTGACCAGAATCGTGGAGGGGGTCAGCGGCCGGGTGCCGATGCACTCGGCGCTGCGCATGCGGTTCAGCTACGGCCGGGTGACGCCCTGGGTGCACCGGGTGGACAACCGTACGGTCGCGGTGGCCGGCCCCGACTCGGTCTGGCTGGACACGGACGTCGAGACGCACGGCCAGGACCTCACCACGCACTCCGACTTCACGGTCGGACCCGGTGAGCGGCTCGCGTTCACCATCCAGTGGCAGCCCTCGCACAAGGAGGCGCCGCCGCTGCCCGACCCCGAGGGCGCACTGCAGCTCTCGGTCGACTTCTGGCGCGAGTGGGTCGAGCACTGCACGTACCACGGGCCCTACCGCGAGGCCGTGGTCCGCTCGCTGATCACGCTCAAGGCACTGACGTACGCTCCCACCGGCGGCATCGTCGCCGCCCCCACGACCTCCCTCCCGGAGGACATCGGCGGCTCCCGCAACTGGGACTACCGCTACACCTGGCTGCGCGACGCCGCGATCACACTGTCCTCGCTGCTGCGCACCGGCTACCGCGAGGAGGCGCGCGCCTGGCGCGAGTGGCTGCTGCGGGCGGTCGCGGGCGACCCGGAGAACCTGCAGATCATGTACGGGATCGCCGGCGAGCGGGAGTTGGGCGAGACGGAGCTGGACTGGCTTCCCGGCTACGAGAACTCCCGCCCGGTCAGGGCGGGCAACGGCGCCGCCCACCAGCTCCAGCTCGACGTCTACGGGGAGGTCACCGAGGCTCTGCACCTCGCCCACATGACGGGCCTGGCCCGCAACGACTACGCCTCGCTCCTGCAGCTCAAGCTGATCCGCTGGGTGGAGGACCACTGGGACCAGCCCGACGAGGGCATCTGGGAGGTGCGCGGACCGCGCCGCCACTTCGTGCACTCCAAGGTGATGACCTGGGTCGCCGTCGACCGCACGATCAAGCTGATCGAGGCGGGCGACGCGGACGGCCCGCTGGAGCGCTGGCGCGAACTGCGCGAGACGATCCACGCGGACGTCTGCGAGAAGGGCTACGACCCGGAGCGCAACACCTTCACGCAGTCGTACGGCTCCCAGGAGCTGGACGCCTCGCTGCTGCTCATCCCGCAGATGGGTTTCCTGCCGCCCGACGACAAGCGCGTCATCGGCACCATCGAGGCCATCCAGCGCGAACTGTCCACCCCGGACGGCTTCGTGCTGCGTTACCCGACCTCCGGGGACGACGCGGGCGTGGACGGCCTGGAGGGCGACGAGGGCGCGTTCCTTGCCTGCTCGTTCTGGCTGGCGGACGACCTGGCGATGATCGGCCGGGTCGACGAGGCACGCCGGCTCTTCGAGAAGCTCCTGTCGCTGCGGAACGACCTGGGGCTGCTCGCCGAGGAGTGGGACTCCCACCAACAGCGCCAGGTCGGCAACTTCCCGCAGGCCTTCAGCCACGTACCGCTGATCGACACCGCCCTGCGGCTGACGGCTTCGGGGGCGTACGGCGGCTGACGGGCCCCGCGCCCGCGAGCGCCCCGGAGACCTTCGGCTCCGGGGCGCTTGCGGTACCGTCCGGATGCATGGACACGCAGGGCGGAATCACCGTGCAAAGGGCGCTTGAACTGCCGGGACTCCGCAGCGGGCTCCCGGAGGTGATGGCGGGCGCCGACCGGCTGGGCAGGACCGTGCGCTGGGTGCACGCCGGCGAGGTCCCCAACATCGCGTCCCTGCTCAAGGGCGGCGAGCTGCTGCTGACGACGGGGCTGGGTCTCGGCACCCGGCCCGCGGAGCAGCGCGCTTTCGTACGGAGGCTGGCCGACCGGGGCATCGCCGCGCTCGTCGTCGAGCTGGGGCCGCGTTTCAGCCGGTTGCCCTCGACCCTGGTGGAGACCGCGCGGGCGGCCGGGCTGCCGCTGGTGCAGCTGCACCGCGAGGTGCCGTTCGTGTCCGTCACCGAAGAGGTCCACACCGAGATCGTCAACGGGCACTACACACTGCTGAGGCGCGCCGAGGAGGTCCACCGGCGCTGTACGGAGGCGCTGCTCGGCGGGGGCGGGGTGCCGCAGGTGCTGGGCATCCTGGCGGACTTCACCACCAACCCCGTCTTCCTGGAGACCGCCGACGGGCAGCTGCTGTACGCGGCCGGGCCTTCGGAGAAGGACCCCGGCGCCGACCCGCTCCAGGTGTGGGAGGGGCTGCGCGGCCAGCGCGAGGCACGCGAGTCGGGGCCGCCCGCGAACGGGGTGCTGGTGGACGTCCCCGGCGGCGGCCACGGGGTGGGCTCGGTGCGGGCCAGGCTGGTGCTGCTCGGGGTGGCCCATCCGCTGCTGCCGGTGCACCGGATGGCGGCGGAGCGGGCGGCGGACATACTGGCCGTCGTACTGATGCAGGCGCGTCAGGAGGAGGAGCTGGCGGCCCGCGGGCGCGGCGACTTCCTGACAGACCTCGCGCAGGGCCGCATCTCGGCGGAGGACGCGCCCGCGCAGGCCCGGGTACTGGGCTTCAAGCCGGGCGAGGGCCCGTTGCTGCCGGTGGTCATGCGGCTCGCCGCCGAGCTGTCGCCGTCCGGGAACTGGGCGGTCCTGGCGCGGGCCGTGCTGGAGGAGCTGGCGTCGGTGGGAGTGCCGGTGCTGCTGGGCGTACGACCGGTGGAGGGGCGGGTTCCGCTGCTGCTGGGACTGCGTACGGAGTCGGAGCGCACGGCGGTGGCCGACCGGGTCGCGGCGGCGCTGCGGGCCGGTGTGGAGCGGGCCGGGCTCGGCCGGGCGGGCGCGCACCCGCCGGTCGTGGTGGTCGGGATCGCGGGCGGCTGGGCGGCGGCCTCGGCGAGCCTGCGGCACGCGGCGGAGACGGCGACGGCGGCGCAGGGGCTGCACGACCGGCCCTGGTACGACGCGCGGCGCCTCGACATCGACCTGCTGCTGTGGCGGCTGCGGGACCATCCGGACCTGGCGGCGTTCGTGGACCGGGCGATCGGCCCGCTGCGCGACCACGACCGCACGTCCCGGCCGCCGCTGCTGCCCACCCTGGAGACGTTCCTGGCGCACGCGGGCCGCAAGGCGGAGACGGCGCGCGAGCTGCACCTCAACCGGCAGACGCTCTACAACCGGCTCGCCCGGATCTCGGAGCTGCTCGGCACCGACCTGGACGACCCGCAGACGGTACTGGCACTGAGCCTGGCGCTACGGGCGCGGCGGCACGCCTCATAGAGGAGCCCCGTAGGGGCGCGGGGAACTGCGCGACCAGCCACGACGCACCCGCAGGCGTCTGACGGTCCCTAGCCCTGCCCCGTCAGTTCGTCGTACACGCTGAGCACCTGGGCGACCGTCTCGTCCGCCGTCGGCCAGGTGGCCGCCTGCCGCAGCCCCGCCTCGGCGAGCTCCGCGCGGCGCTCCGGGTCGTCGAGCAGCCCGAGGACCGTGCGCGCGAGGGTCTCGGCGTCTCCGTACGGTACGAACTCGGCGGCGTCACCGACCAGCTCGGGGATTCCCCCGACGCCGGTGGCGACGAGCGGCACCCCGGAGCGCAGCGCCTCCTGGGCGAGCACCGAGCGCGCCTCCCACCGGCTGGGCAGTACGGCGACGTCGGCGGCGGCGAGCAGCTCGGAGATGTCGTCGCGCCGCCCCAGGAGCTGCACCGGCAGGTCCTCCGCCTCGATGCGGCGCTGGAGCGCGGCCCGCTCGCTGCCCTCCCCGGCGATGGTGAGCAGCGGGGCGGGGTCCAGGTCGCGCCAGGCGCGGGAGGCGTCCAGGAGGACGTCGTAGCCCCGGTGCGGGACAAGGCTGCCGACCGCCATGAGCAACGGGCGCCCCACGGCGCCCAGTTCGGCCTTGGCCTTGCTTTCGTGGAAGTCGTCGGGCGGGCGGGGCGCGGGCACCGTGACGGGTGCGAGGCGGGCGTCGCGGGCGCCCCGGCTGCGCGCCCGGTCGACGAGGTCGGACGACGTGCCGAGGACGACGGAGGCGGACCGGGCTGCCCGGCGTTCCATCAGCCGTACGACGTGGCTGCGCGCTCCCTCGGCGTGCGCCCGGGTGTGCCAGGTGACGACGAGCGGGACACGCCCTGCGGACCGCTCCCCCGGCCGGACGCCGAGCCGTCCCGCGGACCGCCCTCCGGCCGGAATCCCGCTCACGGCGAACGCGGTGCGCACGGCGGCGTGCAGCCCGTGCGCGTGGACGATGTCCGCCCCGGTGCAGGCGGCCCGCAGGGCGGCGATGGAGACGGGGTCGCTGCGCCGGGGGACGGTCACCACGTCGGCGCCCACCTCGGCGAAGTCGTAGGTGCGCTCCAGTTCGCTGGGGGCGCACACGGTGACCCGCACGCCCCGCTCGACGAGCCCCGCGGCCAGCGACCTGACGTGGGCGCTGCTGCCCGCGCTGCCGCCGCCGAGCACCTGGACGGCGCGGAGCGGCGACTGTCCGTACGACGGGGGCGGGGTGCTGCTCACGGTGGTGGGTGCTCCTGGGTGGATGTCTCCGCTGCACTCCTGGTGCAACTTCGGGTGCAACTCCTGGTGCAACTTCTGCTGCACTTGTGCGCATTACGGCGCCAAGGATGCCAGTCCCCAGGGCTACCGAGGCACCACAAGTGCCCCGGCCCGGTCACTTCATGCCTGTTACCACCCGCACGAGTGATCGCCCGTTCAGGAGGCGCCCGCCGCACGGCTGACCCGGTCACCGTACGCGGCCGCGAAGGTCAGCGCGGCGGCGTGCAGGGCAAGTCCGGTCCGGCCGTTGCCCGCGGCGATCGCCGCGCCGAGTCCTGCGCCCAGCGCGTGGGCCCCGGTGTCGCCGAGCATCGTGCGCCTCTTGAGGTCGTCCTCCAGGACGGCCGCGGCGGCTCCCACCGGCGCGGCTGCGAGCACTCCCGCCGCGCCGCCCTTCAGCAGGCCGGGCGCCCCGAGGGCGAGGACCGTCCCGACCGCCCTTCCGGGCCGTACGTCCACCAGGTTCACGAAGTGCGCGGTGCCCGCGACGACCACGCCCGCCAGCACCTTGTCGACCGTGTTCTCTTTGAGGAGCGCGCCCGCCACGAGACCTGCCGCACCGATGCCCAGCAGCTTGACCGCACCGCTGGTGACCTCGCCCTGCCGCAGGGCGCCCAGGTGTGCGCGGAAACCGCGCCGGGGGTCGTTGCGCCCCACCATGTCGTCGTACGCTCCGCAGCCGCCGGCGGCGAGCACGGCGAGCGCCGTGGCCGCCCGCGTCCGTCCGGGCAGTGCCGGGGAGGCGACGACCGCGACAGCGCTGCCGAGGGCGGTGGCCGGCCCCGCGTACAGGTCGACGATCCCGCCCTCGAAGTTCTTCCGCTCCCAGAGAGCGGCCTCCCCCGGCGGCCACCGTCGCATCCCCTGCCGTACGCACAGGGTGGCCCCAACTGCCCCCAGAATCCCGGACACCCGACCAGCGAACCCACTGCGGCCTGCACTCATGCGCCCCACCCTACGCAGGCGCAGCGCTACCCGTCCGCCCGCGCCGTAGCGAGCAGCTCCTCCGCATGCGCCCGCGCCGTCTCCGAGTCCTCCTGGCCGGCCAGCATCCGGGACAGCTCGCGCACCCGGTCCTCGCCCTCCAGGACGGTGACACCGCTCCTGGTCACCGAACCGTCGACCGTCTTCTCCACCAGCAGCTGCCGGTCCGCAAAGGCCGCCACCTGCGGCAGGTGCGTCACGACGACCACCTGCGCGGACTTCGCGAGCTTCGCCAGACGCCTGCCGACCTCGACGGCCGCCTTGCCGCCGACGCCCGCGTCGACCTCGTCAAAAAGGTACGTGGGAACGGGGTCGGATCCGGCGAAGACGACCTCGACGGCGAGCATCACGCGCGACAGCTCACCGCCGGATGCGCCCTTGCCGATCGGCCGCGGGTGCGCGCCTGGGTGCGGGGCGAGCAGCAGCTCGACCTCGTCGGCGCCCGAGGAGCCGTACGTGACGAGGCGGCCGCCGACCTCGATGCCCCGCTCGGGGTCGTCGGTCTGGCGGATGTCGATCGTCACGCGGGCGTGCGGCATGGCGAGGGAGGCCAGTTCGGCGGTCACCGCGTCGGCGAACCGCGCCGCGGCCTCCGTACGGGCGTCGGTCAACGCCTGCGCCAGGGTGGACAGTTCGCCGCGCAGGACGTCGCGCTCGGCCGTCAGCTCGCCGAGCCGGTCGTCGTCGCCGTCGAGTTCGGTGAGACGGGCCGCGCCCTCCTGCGCCCAGGCGAGCACGGCGTCGATGTCCGAACCGTACTTGCGGGTGAGCTGGGTGAGGGCGGCCCGGCGCTCCTCCACCACGGAGAGCCGCAGCGGGTCGGCGTCCAGGTTGTCGGCGTATCCGGCGAGCTCGCCGGCCACGTCGCCGAGCAGGATGCCGATCTCGCCGATGCGCTCGGCGAGGGCGGCCAGTGCCGGGTCGTGGGCGCGGACGGCCTCGACCGCCCGATGGGCGCCGGCGACCAGGGTGTTCGCGTCGACGGCCTCGGGGTCCTCGGGGTTGCCCGCCAGCGCGGCGTGCGCGAGGGCCGCGGCGGAGGCCAGCGACTCGGCGTGTCCGAGCCGTTCGGCCTCGGCGGAGAGCTCGGCGTCCTCCCCCTCCAGGGGTTCGACGGCGGCGATCTCCTCCAGGCCGAAGCGCAGCAGATCGGCCTCCTGGGCGCGCTCACGGGCCCGTGTGGTGATCTCGTCCAGTTCCGCCGAGACAGCTTTGAGGCGGCGGTAGGCGATCGCGTACTTGGCGTGCGGCACGGCGACCGCTTCACCCGCGTACCGGTCGAGGGCCTTGCGCTGCCGGGACGGCCGCAGCAGCCCCTGCTGGTCGGTCTGCCCGTGCACGGCCACGAGGTCGTCGGCCAGTTCGGCGAGCAGCCCCACCGGGACCGACCGGCCGCCGAGGTGGGCGCGCGAACGCCCCTCGGCGGAAACCGTCCTGCTGACGAGCAGCGTTCCGTCGTCGAGCTCCGCCCCGGCCTCCTCGGCCCGTACGGCGGCGGGGTCGCCGGGGCGCATGGTGAGCCGCCCCTCCACCACTGCCGCCTTGGCCCCGAGCCGTACCAGGGCAGGGTCGGCCCGGCCTCCGAGCAGCAGCCCGAGACTGGTGACGACCATGGTCTTGCCCGCTCCGGTCTCGCCGGTCACCGCCGTGAAACCGGGTGACAGCTCGACGACAGCATCGTCGATGACTCCGAGCGACCGTATCCGCATCTCCTCCAACACGGACACGACCTTACGAGGTCCTGAGCCCGGTGTGCGACGACCCCCGCCCACCGCCCTCCCCTCGGACCGCCCCGACCCTGCGGAAAACCCCAGCCTGAAATCTGAAGCCTGCTTCATGGTGCGCACCTGCCCCACCCGGCCAGTCTTGACCCATGGGAACAGGACTCGCACGATCCGCACTTCGCGGCCACCGCCCGGCCTTCGTGGGCACGACGGTGGCGGCGCTCTTCGCGGCGACGGTGGTGAGCGCGTCGACGACGATGATGTCGGTGACGGGCGCCGAGGGAGTTTCCGCCGAGGTGGGTGACATGGCGGTCGTCCTGTTGATCGGTTCCATCTACATGTCGATTTTCGTGGTGGCATCGACGATGGGCACGGCCGTGGCCCAGCAGCACCGGGAGCTCGCCCTGGTCCGTACGGTCGGCGCCCGCCCGCGCCAGGTGCGCCGCGCGGTCGTCGTGCAGGCGGTCGCGGCGGCCGTCCCCGCGGCGCTGGTCGGGTGCGTGCTGGGGGCGCTGCTCGCCCGCCCCTGGTTCGCCGGGATGCAGGCGTACGGACTGATACCCGCCGGGACGGTGCTGCGCTTCGGCTGGGTCACGCTGCCGGTCTGTCTGGGGGTGGCCGTGGTGACCTCGGCGGCGGCCGCCCTCCTGTCCTCCGTCCGGTTCTCGCTGCTCCGCCCCGCGCGGGCGCTGGGCGAGGCGACGGCGGGCCGCAGGGGCCTCGGGTGGCTACGGACCCTGCTGGGGCTGGTCGCGGTGGCGGGCGGCGCCGTGCTTTCCGTACTTCTGACGAAGGTGGCGTCCGACAAGGCCGGGCAGGCGTCGTTCGTGGTCCTGCTGCTGTTCTGTGCCGGGGCGGGGCTGCTCGGGCCGCGGGTCGTGGGTCCTGCGGCGTGGCTGGTGTCCGCGCCCGTCCGGCGGTTCGGCGCCGGCGCACGGCTGGCGATGCTCCATGTGCGCGCGCAGCCGCGCCGGTTCGCCGCCGCCGTGGTCCCGCTCGTGCTGATGACCGGCTTCGGCCTCACCAAGATCGGCATGCGGACGACGGCCGAGCACCACGGGGGCAGTGCGGGCTCCGCGGGCGAAGTCTGGCTCGACTACGTCGGCACGGGGCTGTACGCGGGCTTCGCCGCCATCGCCGCGGCGAACACCCTCGCGATGGTCTCCTTCGAGCGTCGCCGGGAGATCGCCCTGCTGCGGGTCGTCGGCACCCTGCCGGGCCAGATCCGGGCGATGGCCCGCTGGGAGGCGGTGATCGTGGCGGGGACGGCGCTGGTAATGGGCGGGCTGATATCCCTGGCCACGATGGCCCCGATGCTCGCCCAGGCCTTCGGCTCGCCCTTCCCGTACCTGCCGTGGCCGGTCCTGGCGTCCGTCGTCGGCGGCACGCTGCTGCTGGCCATACTGGCCACCGGGCTGCCGGTCCGCTCGGCGCTGCGCCGTCGCGCGATCACCGTGGTCGGCGCGACGGCGTGACAGCCGGCGGGTGTGTCAGTGCGGTGCGCCGCGCCAACCCGCCACCGGCAGTGCGAACTTGGCGACCAGCCGGTCGGTGAACGACGCGTGGTGCAGCCGCGCCAGCCGTACGGGTACGGCCCCGCGCCGGACCTCCACCCGTGCTCCCGAAGGCAGTTCGACGGTCCGCCGCCCGTCGCACCACAGCACCCCGTTGGGGGTGTGCGGCTGGACCTCGACGGCGAGCACCGAATTCGGCGACGTCACGAGCGGCTTCGCGAACAGGGCGTGCGCACTGATCGGCACCATCAGCAGCGCCTCCACCTCGGGCCAGACCACGGGCCCACCGGCCGAGAAGGCGTATGCGGTGGAGCCGGTCGGCGTCGCGCACACGATGCCGTCGCAGCCGAACCCGGTGACCGGGCGCCCGTCGATCTCCAGGACGACTTCGAGCATCCGCTCGGGCGAGACCTTCTGGACGGCGGCCTCGTTGAGCGCCCAGTCCCGGTGGACGACGTCGCCGTTGTTGTGCACGAGGACGTCGAGCGTCATCCGCTCCTCGACCTCGTACGCCCGTGTGACGACCCGGTCCACGACCTTGTCCAGGTCGTCGCGCTCGGCCTCGGCGAGGAAGCCGACCCGGCCGAGGTTGACGCCGAGCATCGGCACCCCGGACGCGCGGGCGATCTCCGCACCGCGCAGCAACGTACCGTCGCCGCCCAGCACGATCAGCAGCTCACAGCCGTCGAGCACGTCGGGGGTCGCCTCGACGACGGTCTCCACGGACGACGGCAGCGGCAGATCGACCGCCTCCGACTCCAGCAGCCGTACGCCCAGGCCGCTCTTGAGCAGCCCCTCGACGACGAGTTCGGCGCTGCGGATCGCCGCGGGCCGCCCGGTGTGCGCGAGCAGGAACACGGTGCGTTCCGCGGCCGGTTCGAGCACCCGTGCCGCCTCTGTCGCACCTGACGGTCCCGTCGTCCCTGTTCCGGTCGTCCCTGTTCTGGTCACCGAGGCCCCTCCGCCACTGCACGGTCAACATCCGCCGGGTCGAGCTCAGGAGCACCGGCCCTCAGCCACAAAAAGTACTCGACGTTCCCGGAAGGGCCGGGCAGCGGACTGGCCGTCACACCCTGCACTCCGAGCCCGAGTCCCCACGCCTGCCGGGCCACGTTCCGCACGGCGTCGGCCCGCAGCTCGGGGCTGCGCACCACTCCCCCGCTGCCGAGCCGCTCCTTGCCGACCTCGAACTGCGGCTTCACCATCAGCACCAGGTCGGCGTCCGGCGCCGCGCAGCGCGCGAGCGCGGGCAGCACCAGACCCAGCGGAATGAACGACAGATCGCCCACCACCACGTCGACCGGCGCCCCGTCGATCATCTCCAGAGTCATCTCGCGCACGTTCGTACGGTCCTTGACGGTGACCCGGTCGTCCGACTGCAGCGACCACGCCAGCTGCCCGTACCCGACGTCCACCGCGACCACGTGCCCGACGCCCGCCCGCAGCAGTACGTCCGTGAACCCGCCGGTGGAGGCGCCCGCGTCCAGCGCCCGCCGTCCCTCGACCTTCAGCCCCAGCGGGGCGAAGGCGGCCAGCGCCCCGGCCAGCTTGTGCCCGCCGCGCGAGACGTAGTCGGGATCGTCATCGTCCTGGAGCACCACCACGGCCGCGGCCGTCTCGACCTGCGTCGCGGCCTTGCTCGCCACCGCACCGCCGACCTTGACCCGCCCGGCGGCGATCAGCTGGCTCGCGTGCTCCCGCGAGCGGGCGAGCTTCCGCCGGACCAGCTCGGCGTCCAGGCGGCGGCGTGCCACTCCTGCCACTCTCGTTCAGCTCCTGATGTCGTACGGGGAAGCGGGGGGCGCCGGAGGTCCCGGGCGTACGTCGAGTGCGGTCAGCGTCTCGCGCAGCCCCCGGTGTACATCCTCGTACACCTCGATGTGTCCGTCCGCCGTGAGGTGGTCGACGTCCGAAAGACGCTCCAGCCGGGCGTCCACCTCGGGGCTCCCCGTCGCGCTGCGTACGACCCCGAGCGGCGCCGGGGCGGCCGGGTCGTACGCCACCATGCCTTCGGCCTCGCCCGGGTCGGCTGCCGCACCTGCCCCGGCGGCCGCACCTGCTTCGCCGTCCGCGGCGACAGCAGCACCTGTGTCCTCTGCGTCCATGGTCACGACGCTACCCCGAAGCCCTGCCGCACGGCCTGAGGTACGGTCGGCGTGATGGCGACCATGGAGGAGTGCCGCGCCGCACTCGACAAGCTCTCGGACAACCTCAGCGGGTCCGACCACGCGGGCGTGCGCAGCGTCGCCTCGTTCGACCGCTCGCTCAGCTGCCACCTGACCGACCTCGACCAGACCTTTACGGGCCGTTTCTCGGACGGCCGGATCAGCGTCGAGGACACCCTGCCGGGCCCGCCCCGCGAGCGCGCGCAGATCCGTCTCGCGATGACCGGCGACGATCTGGTCGCGATGGTCGACGGCGACCTGAACTTCGCGAAGTCCTGGGCCACCGGCCGGGTCCGACTGGAGGCCGGTTTCCGCGACCTCCTGCACCTCAGGAAGCTGCTCTAGCCACCGCGTCCACCGCGGGAGCCGCCGCGGCACGGGTCTTCCGCGCCGCCGGCACCACCAGCGGAGTCCCCGTCTCCGGGTCCTCGATGACCTGGCACTTCAACCCGAAGACCCGCTCCACCAGGTCTGCCGTGACGATGTCCGACGGCGCGCCCTCGGCGACGACCTTCCCGTCCCGCATCGCGATCAGGTGCGTGGCGTACCGCGCCGCGTGATTCAGGTCGTGCAGTACGGCGACAAGCGTGCGCCCCTGTGTCTCGTGCAGCTCCGCGCACAGGTCGAGCACATCGATCTGGTGCTGGATGTCGAGGAAGGTGGTCGGCTCGTCGAGGAGCAGCAGCGGCGTCTGCTGGGCGAGTGCCATCGCGATCCACACCCGCTGGCGCTGACCGCCGGACAGCTCGTCCACGTACCGCTCGGCGAGTTCGGCGACGCCCGTGGCGGCCATCGACTCCTCGACGATCCGCTCGTCCTCGGGCGACCACTGCCGCAGCAGCCCCTGGTGCGGGTAGCGGCCGCGGGCCACGAGGTCGGCGACGGTGATGCCGTCGGGCGCCACCGACGACTGGGGCAGCAGCCCGAGCGTCCTGGCGACCTTCTTCGCGGGCAGGGAGGCGATGGTCTGCCCGTCGAGCAGCACCCGCCCCTGCGACGGCTTCAGCATCCGCGACAGGGCGCGCAGCAGCGTCGACTTGCCGCAGGCGTTGGGGCCGACGATGACGGTGAAGGAGTGGTCCGGGATCTCGACCGAGAGGTCCTCGGCGATGATCCGCTCGTCGTAGCCGAGGGTCACCGATTCCGCGACGAGGCGCTGCATGGACGTCGTACTCCTCTGGTAGTTCGTGCTCGTGTCGGCGCCGTGCGGCGTCATGTCCGCACCGGCCCGCGTCATGTCCGCACCGGCCCGCGTCACAGCCGTACCGGCCCGCGTCATATCCGTCCCGCCTTGCGCTCCGTCACCAGCAGCCACAGCAGATAGCAGCCGCCGACCACGCCGGTCACCACGCCCACCGGCAGCTGCCGCTCGCCGAACGCCGACTGGGCCACCCAGTCCGCGACCACCAGCAGCCCCGCGCCCATCAGCGCAGACGGCACCAGGTTCGGCCCCGGCGCCCCGGTCAGCCGCCGTGCGAGCTGTGGTGCGCTCAGCGCCACGAAGGTGATGGGGCCGGCCGCCGAGGTGGCCACGCCCATGAGCAGCACGGCGCAGAGGATCAGCACGATCCTCGTCCGCTCCACGGGCACGCCCAGCGCGTACGCCGAGTCGCCGCCCATCTCCATCATGCGCAGCGCCCGCCCGTGCCCGAGCACCGGCGGGACCAGTACGAGGCAGGCGACGGCCAGCGGCACGACCTGCTCCCAGCCGCGCCCGTCGAGCGTGCCGGTGATCCACAGCACCGCCCGGGTGGCGTCCATCAGGTTGGCCTTGGTCAGCAGGTACTGCATGACGGCGGTCAGCATGGCGGCCGCGCCGATGCCGACGAGCACCAGCCGGTAGCCGTGCACGCCCCGCTTCCACGCGAGCAGGTACACCAGTACGCCTGTCAGCAGACAGCCGGCCAGCGCACCTCCCGCGACGGCCCAGCTGTCCCCCTGGAACAGCACGATGACCACGAGCGCCCCGACCGTCGCACCCTGGCCGAAGCCGAGTACGTCGGGGCTGCCCAGCGGGTTCCTGGAGATCGACTGGAAGATCGCTCCTGACAGTCCGAGCGCCGCCCCGACCAGCAGTGCGGTCAGCACCCGCGGCAGCCGCAGGTCGATGACAATGAACTCCTGGGCCGCCGCACCGTTCCCGAGCAGCGTCTGCACGACGTCGCCCGGCGTCATCGGGAAGTCTCCGCTGCCCACGAGGACCAGCAGGACCGCACTCGCGAGCGCCACCGCGGCGATCGCGAGTGTCGCCACGACCGCGCGTGCGTGGAACCGCATCGACAGCCCGCCGCCGAAACGTATCGCCGCAGGCTTCGCGGTCCTCGCGCCCGTGGCCTTGGTCTGTTGTTCCACTGTGCTCACAGCTGCCCCATCCTCCGACGGCGTACGAGGTGGATGAAGACGGGTCCGCCGATCAGCGCGGTCACGATCCCGACCTGGAGCTCGGAGGGGCGCGCCACGATCCGCCCCACCACGTCGGAGCCCAGCAGCAGTACGGGCGCGAGCACGGCCGCGTACGGCAGGATCCACCGCATGTCGGGGCCGGTGATGGCCCGTACGAGGTGCGGCACCATCAGCCCAATGAAGACGATCGGCCCGCACGCGGCGGTCGCGGCGCCGCACAGCAGCGTCACCGCGACCATGGCCAGTACGCGGGTACGGGTCAGGTGCACGCCCAGCGAGCGCGCGCTGTCCTCGCCCATCTCCATCGCGTTCAACGGCCGTGCGATCAGCAGCGCCAGCACGAGCCCGGCCACCATGAACGGCCACACCTTCCCCACGACGGCCATGTCCGCCGACGCGAGGGACCCCACGGTCCAGAACCGCAGCCGCTCCAGGGCTGCCGAGTCCAGCAGCTGTACGGCGTTGACGTACCCGAAGAGCGCGGCGGTGGAGGCGGTCCCGGCGAGCGCGAGCCGCACGGGCGTCGCCCCGCGGCTGCCCCCGAGGACGTACACCAGCGCGGAGACCGCTCCCGCCCCGAGGAACGCGAACCACACGTACCCGGTCAGCGACGTCACACCGAGAAAGCTGATCGCGGACACCACGGCCGCCGACGCTCCCGCGTTCACCCCGAGAATCCCCGGCTCGGCCAGCGGATTACGGGTCAGCCCCTGCATGACCGCACCGGCCGTGCCGAGCGCGGCGCCGGCGAGCACGCCGAGGATCGTGCGCGGAATCCGCACGTCCCTGACGATCACGTCGTCACCGGTACCGGAGTAGTGCACGAGGCCGTGCCACACCTCACCGACCGGGATCACCTTGGCGCCGACGGCAATGCTCGCCAGCACCACCAGCACCAGAGCACCGAGGGAAAGGAGCAGCCCGACGGAGCGCACGGCATTGCGCTTCCGGACGGTACGGGAAACGGACGGAGCGGAGCCGGGCTCCACGCTCTGTTCAGGAGGCCTATCAACCAACACCCAAGTAAGGCTAGCCTACCCTCCCCTCCTGCCCGCCCAGCGGCCACCACCCCCACGACCACCCCCTGCGACCACCCCTGGCCGCCCCACCCCGCTAGCCTCCCTAGCCTCCTTGGGCAGCGGGGCATTGTGCGGGTGCGGTGTGGCTGGGCGGTGGTCGTCGTGCGGGTGCGTCGTGGCTGATCGCGCAGTTCCCCGCGCCCTAACTGCCTGCCCCTTAGCCTCCTAGTCTCCTTGGGCAGCGGGGCCGCCCCCACCGGACTGCCCGCCGCACAGCCGTGACCGCCGCCTCACCACCGCGCGCTGCCACCCCCGTATCCGCGCACGCCGTCGCCACCCCGTCCGCCAACTCCCCCTGCACGCAACCACTGCCGGCCCCGACCGCGCCCCCTTGCCAAGCCCCCTCCCCGCCTACTCCAGTCCCGCCGCCTTCAACGCCTCCCCCATCTCCAGCCCACACGCCCCGTCCCCCGCCTCTGTCCACGCCACCGCACACAACGCCCGCAGCGCGTCCATCGGTTCGCCCTCGCCCTCCACCGCAAGCGCGCCCCCGCGCACCGAAGCGCTCCACCCCCCGCAGGTGAACTCCCCTTCCCCTTCCACCACTTCCGGCTGCCCCCGCAGCAACCCCCGCAGATCCGCGTCCACATACGTGGGCCGGTGCTTCGCCTCCGCCGACAGAACCTGCGCCGCGTCCGCCACACCGGTCAGCACCAGCAGCGAGTCGACACCCCCCGTGTTCGCCCCCTCGATGTCGGTGTCCAGCCGGTCCCCGACGACCAGCGCCCGCTTCGCGCCGGTCCGCAGGATCGTCTCCCGGTGCATCGGCGGCAACGGCTTTCCGGCCACCTGCGGCTCCGCGCCAGTGGCGATCCGTACGACCTCGACCGCGGCGCCGTTCCCCGGCGCGATCCCCCGCTCACTCGGAATCGTCAGGTCCGTGTTCGACGCGAACCACGGAACACCCCGGCGGATCGCATACGAAGCCTCCGCGAACCGGCTCCACGCCAGGTCAGGGCCGCCGTACCCCTGCACCACCGCCGCGGGCGAGTCGTCGGCGGAGTCCACCGGCACCAGCCCCCGCTCCCGCAGCGCGACCTTCAGTCCCTCTCCGCCGATCACCAACACCCTTGCCCCGGCGGGGACCTGATCGGCAATCAGACGGGCCACCGCCTGCGCGGACGTGATGACGTCGGACGCCTCCGCGGGGATTCCGAGTTCCGTCAGATGAGCGGCCACCGCATCCGGCGTCCGCAGAGCATTGTTGGTCACGTACGCGAGATGCATCCCGCCGTCCCGCGCCACTCCCAGCGCATCGGCCGCGTGCTCGATGGCCCTGCCGCCCGTGTAGACCACCCCGTCGAGGTCCAACAGCGCCGTGTCGTAGGCCTCGCTCAGCACTGTCCCGCTGCTGCCCGGACGGGTCCTGCTCTGCTGGTGGCTCATTCTGGTCCGCTCCTCGGTTCGCTGCTTCTCCCCCGATCATCACCCATCCCACCACCCCACTTACGATGCACCAATGAGCACACCAGGGCCGCCCGAGGACCACGGCCTGCGAATGGTCCCCCTGCGAGGACTTCGCTATGTCCCGGAAGAGGTCGGCAGCCTGGCCGCCGTGACTTCTCCGCCGTACGACGTCGTGGTCCGGCCGGACGGCCTGCTGCACCTGGAGTCCGCGGACCCGCACAACATCGTCCGTCTGATCCTCCCGCAGGCGGACACCGCACCGGCCCGCCACCGGCAGGCCGCGGAAACCCTCCGCGACTGGCTCGCCAGGGGCATCCTCGCCCCCGACGCCGAACCGGCCCTCTATCTGTACGAGCAGTCCCGCGACGGTCTCCTCCAGCGCGGCATCATCGGCGCGCTGGCCCTGTCCTCCCGTGAGGAAGGCGTCGTCCTCCCCCACGAGGACGTCATGCCGCACGTCGTCGAGGACCGTGCCGCCCTGATGCGCGCCACCGCCGCCAATCTGGAGCCCCTGCTCCTCACCTACCGCAGCGGTCCCGGCCCCTCCGGCACCACGGACACCATCGACCGCACGGCCGCCCGTCCGCCTCTCCTCTCCACCACCACCGAGGACGGCTTCCACCACCGCCTGTGGTCGATCACCGACCCGGCCGAGGTCGCCGCGGTCACCACGGACCTCTCCCACCACCAGGCCCTCATCGCCGACGGCCACCACCGCTGGGCGACGTATCTGCGCCTCAAAGAGGAGCACACGGGCGCCCCCAGCCCCTGGGACTACGGCCTGGTCCTCCTCGTCGACACTGCCCGATACCCCCTCCAGGTCCGCGCGATCCACCGGCTGCTGCACCGGCTGCCCGTCTCCGAAGCCCTCGCGGCGGTGGGCGATTCCTTCCGTATACGACGTCTGGACACGCCCCTCCCCGAGGCCCTCGCGTCGCTCGCCGAGGCAGCGTCCCGCGGCAACGCATTCCTCCTGGCCGGCGACGGCGCGTACCACCTCCTGGACCGCCCCGACCCGGGCCTCCTCTCCCGTACGGTCCGCGGGGACCGGCCGGAGGCCTGGCGCACCCTTGACGCGGCCGTCCTGCACGAGACCCTGCTCGCCCACGTCTGGCACGTCCCGGACGCCCCGGAGGACATCGCGTACATCCACGACACGGAAGCAGCCGTCGAGCAGGCCGAACGCCACAACGCCACGGGCGTCCTCATGCACCCCGTGCGCGAGGAAGTCGTCCGCGATCTGGCCCGCCAGGGCGTCACGATGCCCCGCAAGTCGACGTCCTTCGGCCCGAAACCGGCCACCGGCCTGGTCCTGCGCAGCCTCGACGTCAACTGACCTGCCCCGCACGGCACCTGAACGCAAAAGAGGGCGGCACCCCGGAAACCCGGGGTGCCGCCCTCTTCATCGCACTCAGCCCTTGTCGGCCTCACGCTCGGTCGCGCGCTCGGCGTCCACCGGAGCCTCGGCGTCGGCCTCGGCCGGAGCCTTGGTCTCGGCGTCGGCCTCGTCCCCGGCCGGGACCTCGGTCTCGACGGCTTCCGCCACCTCTTCGACCGCAGCCTCCTCGAACGGGGCCTCTTCCACGGAAGAAACCGTTTCGCTCTCGTCGCCCTCGTCATCGACGAGCGCGTCGACGAACTCGACACCGTCCAGCTCGGCGAGCCGGTCGGAGGCGTCGGTGCTGCCGTCCTTGTCCGCCTCGGCCGCCTTGGCGAACCACTCGCGCGCCTCGTCCTTGCGCTCCGCCGTCAGCAGGGCGTCGGCGTACGCGTACCGCAGCCGAGCCGTCCAGGGCTGTACGGAGCTGGACCCGAGCTCGGGACCCTGCAGCGTCACGATGGCGGCGTCGATCTGCCCCATGTCACGCCGCGCACCGGCCGCGACCAGCCGCATCTCGACCTGACCGGCCTTGTCCAGCTTCTTGACCTCGGGCTCGCCGGCCATGGCCATCGCCCGCTCGGGACGGCCGAGACCGCGCTCGCAGTCCGCCATGACGGGCCACAGCTCGACGGTGCCGGTCATCCGACGCGTCGCGCGGAACTCGGCGAGCGCCTCGGTGTACCGCTGGGTCGCGTACGCGGCGAAGCCGGCGGCCTCACGCACGGCGGCCACTCGCGAGGCCAGCCGCAGCGCGATGCGCGAGTACTCGTACGCCTCCTCGGGCTCGTCGTCGATCAGCTTGGCCACCATCACCAGGTTCTTGGCAACGTCCTCGGCCAGCGTCTTCGGCAGGCTCATCAGCTCCTGGCGCACGTCCGGGTCGATCTCGCGGCCGGTGACGTCGTCCGGGATCGGCAGCCGCTTGATCGGCTCCCGGTCACGGTCGTCCCGCCCACGGAAACCGTCGCGGTCGCCGCCCCGCTCATCGCGCGAGCCACGGTATCCACCACGGTCGCCGCCCCGGTCGTCACGCCCACGGAAGCCACCGCGGTCGCCCCCGCGGTCGCCGCTCGGCCGGTCGTCGCGACGCGGCCCACTGCTGGGACGGTCGTCGCGGCGGAACCCTCCACGGTCACCGCTCGGACGGTCGTCCCGACGCGGCCCACTGCTGGGACGGTCGTCCCTACGGAAACCTCCGCCGCGGTTGTCGTCACGCCGCTCGAAGCCACCGCCACTGGGACGGCCGCCACGGTCATCACGTCGGAAGCCGCCACGGTCACCACCGCGGTCGCCGCCCCGGTCGTCACGGCGCTCGAAACCGCCACGGTCACCGCTCGGACGGTCGTCACGGCGGAACCCGCCCCGATCGCCGCCGGCCGGCCGGTCGTCCCGACGGAACCCACCACCGCGGTTGTCGTCACGACGCTCGAAACCACCACCGGCCGGACGACCACCACGGTCGTCCCGCCCACGGAACCCGCCACGGTCCCCGCTCGGACGGTCGTCACGACGCTCGAAGCCACCACCGCTGGGACGGCCGTCACGATCGTCACGCCCACGGAACCCACCACGGTCGCCCCCGCGGTCGCCGCTCGGCCGGTCGTCGCGACGGAACCCACCGCGATCGCCACCGCCACCACGGTTGTCATCGCGACGCTCGAAGCCACCACCGGCCGGACGACCACCACGGTCATCCCGCCCACGGAACCCACCACGGTCGCCACCGCGGTCGTCACGACGCTCGGACCCGCCGCCGGCCGGCCGGTCGTCCCGGCGGAAGCCACCACCACGGTTGTCGTCGCGGCGGAATCCGCCACGGTCACCGCTCGGCCGGTCGTCGCGGCGCGGCCCGCTGCTGGGACGGTCGTCCCTACGGAAGCCACCACGGTCGTCACGGCGGTCGCCACCGGTGGGGCGGTCGTCGCGACGGAAACCGCCACGGTCGCCACCGGTGGGCCGGTCATCCCGGCGGAAACCTCCGCCGCGGTTGTCGTCACGACGCTCGAAGCCACCGCCACTGGGACGACCACCACGGTCGTCACGCCCACGGGAGTCCCCACGGTCGCCACCGGTGGGGCGGTCGTCGCGACGGAAACCGCCACGGTCACCGCCGCCACCGCGGTTGTCGTCACGACGGAAACCGCCCCCACCGCCGGCGGCCGGACGGCCACCACGGTCGTCACGGCGGTCGCCACCGGTCGGGCGGGCACCACCGGTCGGGCGGTCGTCACGGCGGAAACCGCCACGGTCGCCACTGGTGGGACGGTCGTCGCGACGGAAGCCACCACGGTCGTTGTCACGGCGGGGGCCGCGGTCGTCGTCACGACCACCGCGGTATCCGCCCCGGTCACCGCTGTCACGGTGACGCGGCTCGCGCTCCGGACGATCGTCAGGAGAGTTGGTGGACATGGGTGACTCCTAGTCTTCGGGCAACGCAGTCATTCTCGCGCAGTCGGCCATCCGACGCGCTTCGGGCAGAAAAACAAAAAAGGACCCTTGGCCCCAGCATGAACGCTGGGACCAAGGGTCCTTTTGAAAGATTGTTCGGCGGCGTCCTACTCTCCCACAGGGTCCCCCCTGCAGTACCATCGGCGCGGAAAGGCTTAGCTTCCGGGTTCGGAATGTAACCGGGCG